>DATKBQ010000457.1:0-3896 GCA_035546375.1 Planctomycetota bacterium
CCGCGGCGTGACCAGCGTCCCGGCGTGCGCGGGGTCGAGGCCGTGCGTCTCCCGGTCGACGTCGCAGAAGACCGGGCGAAGCCCCTGCCAGGTCAGCGCGCTCGCGGTCGCGATGAAGGTGAAGGAGGGAACGATCACCTCGCCCGAGAGATCGAGCGCCCGGGCCGCGAGCTGAAGCGCAAGCGTGCCGTTCGCGGTGGCGACGCAGTGGCGGACGCCGAGGCGCTCGGCCACCCGCGCCTCGAGCTCCTCGACCAGCGGGCCGCCGTTCGTGAGCCAGCGGCGGGCGAGCATCCCGTCGAGCCGCCGCCTGAGCGCGTCCTCGGCCGCGGCGCCCGGCACGGAGGCGCTCAGGGAAGCCGCGCCGCGCAAGCGCTTCATTCATATCGGCGGCCTCAAGCTCAACAAGAACCTCCTGCCCGCGCTCGAGGCGTTCGCGCTGATCGCCGACGCCGTTCCCGACTGGGATTTCGCGATCTTCTCCGACGAGCCGCCGAGGGCCAATGTCCGCCCGGAGGTCGAGGCCTTCATCCGCCGCCGCGGCCTCGAGGAGCGCATCCTGCTCTACCCGCCGACGCCGGAGATCTTCCGCGAATACGCGCGCTCGCACGCGCACGTGATCTCGTCCCTGAGCGAGGGGCTCCCGAACTGCGTGGCCGAGGCGATGCGCCACGCCCTGCCCTCGATCGGCTACGACGTCTGCCCGGGCACGAACGAGCTGATCGCGGACGGAGAGAACGGCCTGCTCGCCGAGGCTGCCGATCCGGTCCGCTCGCTCGCCGCCCGGATGCGCGCCCTCGCGGAGGACGACGAGGAACGCCGCCGGCTCGGCCGGAAGGCGCTCGCGGACAGCGCGATGTTCGACCGGGACGCGGTCATGGACAACTGGACGGCGCTGCTCCGCGAGGCCGCGGGCTATCGCCGCGATCGCGCGCGCCTGCGGCGGGAGCGCCTCGGCTTCGATCCGGCCGCCCTCCGCCGGGCCGAGCGGGTCCAGCGCAGCGCCTTCCTGATGGCGCCGGCGCCCGAGCCCGCGGAGGGAAGGCCCTGCGCGCTCTCGGTCCTGCTGCCGCCGGGGTCATCGGGGGAGGACCTGCAGCGCCTCCTCCGCGTCCTCGGCCGGAGCCGCGCAGAGGCCGAGATCCTGCTGCCGGAGGACGGCGCGGCCGCCCTTCAGCCGGGTCCGGCCTCGCCTGCGGGCGTTGCCATCCGATGCTCCTCCGACCCCTTCAGCGACGACGCCCGGCTCGGTGCCGCCGGCGAGTACCTCTTGTGCCTCTCCCCGGGGCTGCGCGGGGAGGCGGAGCTGAAGGCGGCGACGGACTTCGCGCTGCGCGTCCGGCGGCAGGGGGCGGATGTCGGGATGACCCTGCCGGAGCACGCCGGCGCGCCCGGGGGGCTCACGACCCTCGGCCGCGCCGGCCCGGCCCTCTTCGCCGCGGCACCGGTCGAGACGGTCTGGAAGCTCTCTCACCTGGGCGCGTTCGGCGTCCCGCCCGATCCGCATTCCTCGCTCGCCGCGGCGCTGGTCGCGACGGCCACGGCGGCCGCCGTCCTCGTCGAGACGCGCCCGCCGCAGGGTGAGCCGGCATCCTGGTCGTGCCACGGCAAGCCGGGCGCGGTGGAGGCCGTCGGGCTGCGGGCCATGATCGCCGGCCGCCTGGAGGACGCGTCGGTCGAGGCGCTCTGCCCCGTCGCGGACGCCGTGCTGGCGCGGACCTGGGTTCTCCCCGTGCTGGAGGATGCATTCGATCGACGCCGGATCGACCATGATCAGGCGGACGAAATCCGGGGCCTCGCCTCTGCCCTCCGCCATGGCGCGCCGCTCCTGTCGGAGACCTCGCTTCCCGAGGCCGTGGCGGTCATGACCGCTGCCCTGGGATACTACCCTTGGGTTCTCCCGGCGCTCCGGCAGCAGCCGCTGCCGAGTCAGATTCTCGTCGCCATTGAGAAGGCCCTGCCGCTGACGACCTTGTCGGCTGGGCGCGGTGCGCTGACGCGGCGGTGGAGTCCTATCGCCGCCTGACGCCCTCCCCTACGTTCGCACGATGGACGTGGGGAGCGTCCGCACGGCCGATCACCTCGGCGTCCCGGCCCCGAGGCACCCCGGCGCTCGACGAGCCGGGCGAAAGACCAGGGTCATCCCGAGCGGCGCAGGACGAGCATGAGAAGGCGGATCGGCAGGGCCAGCGTCCTGAGCCCCGGTCGGCGAACTGCGTCCGCGACCAGATCCCCGGCCTTCCACCGTACCGACGCGAGCATGTCCGCCCGCTGCTCACGCTCGACCCGGAGCTTCGATCGCAGCGCCTCCACGCGCTCCTTCCGCCTTGCGACCTCGTCCGAATGCGCGGCGCGGGCGGCGGTCAGCGCGTCGTCCCGGTCGTTCAGCGCTTGCTGCAGGTCCAGGATCCGCGCCTTCTGCTCCTCCAGGCGCGTCTGCCGCGACCTGTCGCGCTCCCGCCATTCCTCGACGCGCGCCTGGCCCGCCGCGATTCGCTCTTTCAGCTCGTCGATGCGGGCCTTCTGTGCCGCATGCCTGCCGGTCAGCGCGTCGATGCGCCCGGTGAGCTCCTCGATGCGCGTGTTCAGGGCTGCCTTCTGCTCCACCAGATCCTCGATGCGCGTCTGCCGTGCCGCGTCGCGCTCCCTCATGGCAGCGAGACGCTCCTGCTGCGCGGCCTCCTGCCGCGACAGCTCGTCGATGAGCTTGCTCCGCAGCGTCGCGTTCCGGTCCGTCAGCTCCTTCAGCCTGTCGGTCTGGTCCGCGACCTGGCCCGACAGCGCCGCCTGCGCGGCCGCCATGTCCTCCTCGCTCCGGTCGCGGGACCGCGTGAGCTCGGCGTAGGCGCGGCGGAGCCGGGCGACCTCCTCGTTCGCCTGGTTCAGCTCCGCGACGAGGCCCTCGCGCGCCTTCGCATCGTCGGGGGTCTGCTTCTCGTCAGCCGCGGCCTCGCCGGCCCGGCGCTCGGATTCCTCCGTCCGGTCCTCCACGCGCTGCTCCGTCCGGATGGCGGTCACCGCGTCGGTCGAGAGCTTGCCGGTCGCTGTCATCCGCCTTCCTCCTCCCGGCCCTCCCGAGACTCGGCTCGGCACAGGACCGGGTCACCCTTCTCGATCCGCGGAAAGATATTCCCCTGCGTCAAGGTCGAAAACTCCCGTGTCATGGCAGAGACCCCCGAAGCCATCCAGGTGTGATTATCTTCGCTGGCATCCCGGAAAACGACGATCGACGTGCTGTCATAGGAGAATATCCTCTTTCCCTTCTCCCAGAGGCTTTTCATCCAATAGAAGTCGGCGGAATTCCGATAATGGTTGGAGAACCTCGGCAGGCTCGCCTGCCGCTGCCCGGAGAGCGAGGCGCCGGCGACGAATTCTCCCGATTCCAGAGCACGGCGGCACCGGCGCACGGATGAGAACCGTGCCTTCGTGCAATCCGCGCCATCGAAATAGAAGTACACCGACTGCCGTCCCAGGGTGTCGGCCTGGGTGGCGCGGTAGTACCATGCATATTCCTCGAGATAGGTGGCGCTGTAATAATCGTCGTCGTCCATCTTCGCCCAGTAATGCCCGGTGGCGGCATCGATCGCCATGTTGAGGCATCGCCCGATGTTGAAGTGCTCGGGCACGACGAAGAGGCGCTCGTTCTCGCAGAGGGGCGGCAGCTCGTCGGGGAGCGTATCCACGTTCAGAACGAGGACCAGCTCCCTGTCCGGCCAGCTTTGCCCCCGAAACGTCTCCAGGCACTTCGCGAGGAGATGGGGACGCTTCGAGATCATGACCGCGCTCATCCTCGGCCGGTCGAAATCCTCCGAGCAGGGGTCCCGCCCCAGCAGGGACGCACGCTCGTCGCTGCACCAGAGGTGATCCCGCATGACCTGCCGGTAGAGCCCGCGCCA
>DATKBQ010000458.1:0-6979 GCA_035546375.1 Planctomycetota bacterium
CCTCGCGCGAGCCGATGGCCACCGAGCCGACGCTGGTGCCCGAGCAGGCGGCGCCCCAGGGCCTTCCGTGGGATCTCGGCCGCCAAGGCGGCACCCGCGCCGCGGACCTGGCTCCGAAGCTCAGCTTCCGGCCTGCCGACGTGGCCACGCGCAGCCTGAACGTGCAGGCGCCCCCCGTCACGAAGACCTCGATCTTCGTAGCGGTCTGGCAGCTCTAGCTCCCGTCGACGGGACGCGTTGCGAGGGGTCGGCCCCAGGGCCGGCCCCTCGCGTTCATGTCTTCGCGGCTCGCGGCGCCTCCGCGAGCTGCGCCGATGCGGGCGGCTCGGGGGCGGCCGATGCGGCCTCGATCCGCTCGAGGATCTCGCGGGCGAAGCTCTCCAGCTTCGCCGGACCCACGCCGGGGAGTGCGGCGAGGGCCTCCCTCGTGCGCGGCCGCGCGCGCGCGATGCCCGCCAGCTCGCGGTTGGAGAAGACGCGGTAGGGCGGGATGCCGTCGGCCTGCGCGCGCTGGGCCCGCCAGGCGCGCAGCGACTCGTAGAGCACCCGCTCCCGCGCGTCGAGCTCCTCGACCCAATCGCGGCGGCGCTGCCGCTCCGGCCGGGCGGCCGTTGCAGGCGGACCCGCGGCGAACCCGTTGCGTGGCGGGTCGTCGGGCTCCCACTCGAAGAGCAGCGCGAGGAGCGGGACTCCGCCCGCCTCGAATCGGTAGTCCGCCAAGAGCATCGCGTCGCGCCCGCGCAGGAACTCCTGGAGCGGAGCATCGTCGAAGGCGCGCAGGGCGGGGGAGTAGTGGAGGGTGATCAGCTTGACATCCATGGGGCAGGTCCTTTCAGCCCCACGGACCGCGCCGGCGGCCGGCGGGAACATCCTTTTTCCGAAAAAAAGCGGCTCTGGCAGGGGGGAAGCGCGTGAACCCTTGTCGGGTTCGCGCCCGGATCGCTCACCGGGCCACGACCGTTCGCTCGGTGTGGGCCGCCTACGCGCCCACCGGCACTGGCAGGCCCGCCGGCGCGCGCTCGGGGTCGTCCGACCAGATCACGCGGTAGAGCGTGTCGCGCTCGACCGGGATCCGGCCGGCGTCGCGGATCCACTGGACCAGCTCCTCGCGTTGCACGCGCTGCGGCGTGGTCGCGCCGGCCTCGTGGTAGATCTTCTCCTCGACCACCGTCCCGTCCACGTCGTCGGCGCCGTAGGCGAGGGCGAGCTGGGCGATCGGCACGTCCATCAGGATCCAGTACGCCTTGACGTGCGGCACGTTGTCGAGCATCAGCCGCCCGACCGCGATCTCGCGCAGCTCGTCGAGGGCCGTCGGGCCCTCCACGTGCGCCATCTCGCTGTTCTCGGGGTGGAACGAGAGCGGGATGTAGGTCTGGAAGCCGCCGGTCTCGTCCTGCAGCCGTCGCAAGCGGTCCAGGTGGTCGACCCGCTCCTCGGGCGTCTCGATGTGGCCGTGGAGCATCGTGCAGTTGGAGCGTAGCCCCGCGCGGTGCACCTTGCGCGCGACCCTGAGCCACTCCTCGCCGCTGATCTTCAAGTGGTACGTCAGGGCCCGCACGCGCTCCGAGAAGACCTCCGCGCCGCCCCCGGGCACCGAGCCGAGGCCGGCCTCCTTCAGCTCCTCCAGCACCTCCTCCAGCGGCTTCTTCGCGACCTTCGCGATCTGGTCCAGCTCGACCATGGTGAAGGCCTTGACGTGGATCGACGGTCGCGCCGCCTTCACCGCGCGCAGGAGCTCGAGGTAGTAGGAGTAGGGGATCTTCGGCCACACCCCGGCGACCATGTGCACCTCGGTCACCGGCTCGTGCAGGTGCTCGCGGATCTTCCCGGCCGCCTCTTCCGGCGTCATCTGGTACGCGCCCTCCTGCCCCGGGAGGCGCTGGAAGGCGCAGAAGCGGCACAGCTTGTTGCAGAGATTCGTGTAGTTGACGTGCTGGTTGACGTTGAAGTAGGCGAGATCGCCGTGCAGCCGCTCGCGCACGTGGTTCGCGAGCGCGCCGACGGCGTGCAGATCGGAAGACCTGTAGAGCCGCAGGCCGTCGTCGAGCGACAGGCGCTCGCCCGCGACGACCTTCTTGGCGACGTCGCCTAGCCCGGCTTCGTGCGCGAGCTCGACGAGCTTCCCGGCCCCGTTCCGCATCTCAGTAGAGCTGAGGCGGGTTGCCGCGGCGTTCCACCACCGCCCGTACGTAGCCTTCCCACTTCCCGAGCACGCCGCTCCACTCGGCGGACTCGAAGTAGTCCTCGAGCGGGGCATCGAGATCGAACTCGGGCATGTACAAGCCAACGACTCCCTTCTCGAGAATCCCGTCGTCGATGACGCCGACTTCCCGGAGGATCAGTATCGGCAGGCCGATCTGATAGGCCATCGCCGGCTCGATGTGCGCCCAGGGAGTCGTCAGCCAACGCTGCTCGATCGCGGCAGCCTTCGATCCGGGCACGTCCGTGTCCGGTCGTGTCCTGCCACGGTCGATCAGCGTCCTACGGAAGGCGATCGTGATCAGGCCGTTGGATTCGAGCATGAGCCGGCGGATCGCCTTGAGCGGCGCGTCCATGTCGTAGTCGGTCACGCCCAGCGTGCGCGGCTCGAGACCTCGCCGGCCGAGATAGGCGCAAACGCCCTTGACGAATTCCTGCTGCCGGGTCCAGCTCGGTTTCGGGTAGCTCAGGAAAACGGAGATCTTCATGTGCGTGGGGCGGTGACGCGAGCCGCGGACCCCGCCGCCTCCTCCCTGGTGAACGGCCCGCGTCGCAGCTCCGGGTAGCGCTCGTCCTCGATCCCGTACCAGGAGTTGCGCTGCAGCGGCGTGAAGCCCGCGCGCCGGATCGCGCGCTCGATCCTCTCGACCGAAGCCAGGTGGAAGCAGCCCGCGGCCGAGACGACGTTCTCCTCGAGCATGGTCCCGCCGAAGTCGTTGCAGCCGTAGCGCAGCGTGACCTGGGCCATCTTCAGCCCCTGGGTCACGTAGGAGGTCTGCACGTTGTCGAAGTTGTCGAGGAAGATCCGCGACAGGGCCTGGACGCGCAGGTAGACGGCCGGCGTCGCCTTCGCCGGATAGCGCGGCTCCTCGGGCACGCCCTCGGGCTGCATCGTCCAGCAGGCGAAGGCGGTGAAGCCGCCGGTCTCGTCTTGCAGGTCGCGCAGCCGCGCCAGGTGCTCGATCCGCTCGGCCGGGGTCTCGACGTGGCCGAACATCATGGTCGCCGAGCTGCGCAGCCCCGCCTCGTGCACCGCGCGGTGCACCTCCAGCCAGCGCTCGCTCGAGGTCTTGCGCGGCGCGATGATCCGGCGCACGCGCTCCACCAGGATCTCCGCGCCCGCGCCGGGCACGCTGCCGAGACCCGCTTCCTTCAGGTCGGCGATCACCGCCTCGACCGGCCGCTTGTCGAGCTTGGCCAGGTGGTCCAGCTCGGGAGCCGAGAGCGCGTGGGCGTTGATCCGGGGAAAGCGCTCGCGCAGGTCGGCGATCAGCTCGCACCACCACTGGGTGTGGATCGCGGGGTGGTGCCCGCCCTGCATCAAGACCTGGCGGCCGCCCAGGTCCGCCGTCTCCTGGACCTTGCGGTGGATCTCCTCGCGCGAGAGCACGTACGCGCCCTCCACACCGGGTCGGCGGTAGAAGGCGCAGAAGCCGCAATCGGTGATGCAGATGTTGGTCGGGTTGAGGTTGCGGTCGACGATGTAGGTGACGGCCGGCTCGGGGTGCTTGCGCAGGCGCACCGAGTCCGCCATGCGCCCCAGGCTGAGGAGGTCCGCGCGCTCGTGGAGCCACAGCGCCTCCTCAGCGGAGATCCGCTCGCCGGCCTCGACCTTCGCCTCGAGGCGCGCCAGCTCCCCGGCCGTTTCGGGCCGGCTGGCCTGGGAGCCCAGCGGCGCGCGCCAGGACGCCGCGGTGACCGAGGGGGCCTCGGGGGAGCGCATCTCCGGAGTATAGGCCGTCCGGCGTTCGGACGGCGGCACGCCGCACGGGCGCGGCGCGATACCCTGGACGCGATGAAGACCGCAGTCATCCTCGCGCTGATCCTCGTCCTGGCGGCCGCCCTGGCGGCCGGCTACCTCTACCTGCGCGCCGCGACCCCGGAGGCAAGTCTGGCCGCGCCGGCTGCGCCTTCCGCGAGCGCGGAGCCTGTCATGCCGCTCTCGCCGCCGCGCGAGGAGCTGGAGACGCCGAAGGAAGGGCCGGCCGTCCCGAGCGGTGCCGCGCCCAAGCCCGCCCGACCCGCCGTGCCGGCTCCTGCCATCGCTCGCGAGTCGACCCGCCCCGGGGCCTTGTTCGGGCGCGTCGTGTTCGACGGCCCGCCGCCGGCGATCCCGCCGCTGCAGATCGACGCCGGCCAAGCCACGGGCTGCGACCACGCCGGCCCGCTGGACCTCACCGACCCGCGCCTTCGGATCGATCCGAGCGGAGGCATCGCCAACGCCGTGATCACCGTGCGCGTGCCGGGCCAGTCGCTCGAGAGCGCCGGTCAGGTGCTCGAGCTGGCCGAGCGAAGCTGCCGCTTCGAGCCCCACGTGGCCATGATCGCCGCCGGCGCGACGGTGCGCTTCAAGAACGCCGATCCGATCCCGCACGAGCTGCGCGCCGAGTCGCGCAAGCACCCGGCGCTGAGCCAGGCGATCGCCCCGGGCGGCACGCTCGAGCAGGTCTACTCCGAAGCCGACGTGGTGGCGGTCCGCTGCGAGCTCCACCCGTGGGCCTCGGGCTGGATCGCGGTGACCGACACGCCGTTCACCGCCCTGACCCAAGCGGACGGGAGCTTCCAGATCCACGGCCTGCCGCCCGGCGAGCACGCGCTCGAGGTCTGGCACGAGACCCTCGGCCGTTCGCGCCACATGGGCCGGGTGTCGGCGGACACGACGTCGAGGCTCGAGATCCGCCTCGGGGGACCGAGGGCACGATAGCCGCACGCACGAGCGGCGCGCAGGTGCGGCCGCCACGCCCTGGGGCGCGGCGCGCGGATCGCTCGCACGCCCGCGAGCCTTCCCGGGTGCGCATCCACGAGCGATCGAGCTAGACTCCCGCACCCCGCGAGCGCGGAGGACTGCGATGCCCGCCACCGACGCCCAGTTGATGGACAAGATCGTCTCCCTGTGCAAGCGCAGGGGGTTCGTCTTCCCGGCCTCCGAGATCTACGGCGGCATCGGCAACACCTACGACTACGGCCCGCTGGGGGTCGAGCTCCTGCGCCGCGTGCGCGAGGCCTGGTGGAACCGGATGGTGGTCGAGCGCGACGACGTCGTCGGCGTTGACACGGCGATCGTCCAGAACCCGCGCGTGTGGGAGGTCTCGGGCCACGTCGGCGGCTTCAGCGACCCGATGGTCGACTGCAAGAAGTGCAAGCAACGCTTCCGCGCCGACAAGCTCCAGGACGCGCGATGCCCCGAGCGGCCCTCGAAGCACCCCGGCGAGTGCGGCGGCGAGCTCACGGAGCCGCGCGCCTTCAACTTGATGTTCAAGACGCACATCGGGCCGGTGGAGTCGTCCGCTGCCGTCGCCTACCTGCGGCCGGAGACCGCGCAGGGGATCTTCCTCAACTTCCTGAACGTGCTCTCCAGCTCGCGCCTCAAGCCGCCGTTCGGCGTGGCGCAGATCGGGAAGTCGTTTCGCAACGAGATCACGCCGGGCAACTTCGTCTTCCGCACGCGCGAGTTCGAGCAGGCGGAGATGGAGTACTTCGTGCCGCCCGCCGACGCCCGGCGCTGGTTCGACACGTGGCGCGCCGAGCGGCACCGGTGGTACCTCGACCTGGGCCTCGCGCCGGAGCGCCTGCGGCTGCGCGACCACGACCAGGCGGAGCTGGCCCACTACTCGGACGCGACCACCGACATCGAGTACGAGTACCCCTTCGGCTGGGGCGAGCTGGAGGGGATCGCCTCGCGCACCGACTTCGACCTGCGCCGGCACTCGGAGGCCTCCGGCGTCGACCTCTCGTACTTCGACCCCGAGACCCGCGAGCGCTACGTCCCCTACGTGATCGAGCCCGCCGGCGGGATCAACCGCATGGCGCTGACCTTCCTGATCGACGCCTACGGCGAGGAGACGGTCGAGGCCGAGACGCGCGTCGTGCTGCACCTCCACCCCGAGATCGCGCCAATCACGGTCGGCGTCTTCCCGCTGGTGAAGAAGGAGGGCATGCCCGAGAAGGCGCGCGAGATCGAGGCCGAGCTGCGCCGCGCGCGGCTGGCGACGTTCTACGACGAGAAGGCCGCGATCGGGCGGCGCTACCGCCGCCAGGACGAGGTCGGGACGCCCTACTGCGTGACGGTCGACGGCGAGACGATGAAGGAAGGCGTCGTGACCGTGCGCGAGCGCGACTCGATGCAGCAGGTGCGCGTCAAGGTCGCCGAGCTCGAGGGCTGGCTGCGCGAGGCCGTGAGGGGCTGGCGCAGGCCGGGCGGGTGAGCCCGGCCTGCACCGCTTTTCACTTCATCGTGCCGACCGTGGTCACCCCCGCCGGCATCATGCCCGCCGGCACATTGCCGAGCGGAGTGAGCCCGCCGAACATCGGCTCGATCGAGAATGCGTGCACGTCGTTCGACGTCTCGCTCACGACGTACGCGAACCGACCCGACAGCTCGACCGTCGCGCCGGCCGGGTTCAGGCCCGCCAGCACCGGCGTTCCGGGGTCGAGCAAGCCGCTCACCGGATCGACCTGGTACACCGACACGCTCCCCGCGCCGAGCGGGTCGAGGTTGGCGGCGTACAGGAAGCGGCCGAGCGGATCGGTAGCCAGGTCGACCGGCGTCGCGCCCGCGGGGAACGTGCCGATCACACTTCCCAGGGTTCCCATGGCGTCGAAATCGCAGGCGACGACCACGTCGGAGGCCTCGAGCGCCACATAGGCCACCCGCAGCATCGGGTGCACCGCGACCGCGCGCGGGATGCCCGGCATCGCCAGGGCGTTGATCGGCGCCAGCGCGCCGCTCGCGGCATCGATGGCGTGGCTCGCAAGCGTCGGCTGGTTCGAGCTGACGACG
>DATKBQ010000459.1:0-2896 GCA_035546375.1 Planctomycetota bacterium
CGCCAAAGTTATCTAGCCGGAGGAGCGTGCTACCCAGCACGCTCCGGAGGCTAGGCCCGGCGGCGCCGACGCAACAGGCCGAGCCCGGCGCCCAGCGACAAGGTCGCGGCGAGCGTCGCCACGATCGCGGACGGTCGCCCCCCTCGCGGCACCTCGACTCCGTCCTCGCCGCGACCCAGCAGCACGAACGGCGCCCAGTAGTACGGGTGCGCGAAGCGCGGATCGGCGCGCACGGCGAGACGCGCGCGGCGCAGCGCCTCGGCCTTGGGTAGTCCGTCGGCCAGACCCTCGTAGAGCTCCGCCATGAGATCGGCGCTCGCTTCGTCGGCGACGCTCCACAAGGTGGCCACCACCGAATCGGAGCCGGCGTAGAAGAAGGCGCGCGCGAGACTCACCATGCCCTCGCCGGTCACCAGCTCGCCGAGCGCGCTCTGGCAGGCCGAGAGGGTGACCAGGTCGGCGGCCAGTCGCAACCGGAGGATCTCGCGGAATTGGAGCACGCCATCGTCGTCGCCGGGTCCCGCGCCCAGCACCAGGCCGGAGCGGGCGGCGGAGGTGGCGTCGATCCAGCCGTGGATCGCGAGGTGGAGCATCGAGAAGCGCTCGAGGTCCTCGGCCTTGAGATTTCCTTCCCTGGCGTCGCGCCCGAGCAAGACGGTGCTCGCGCGCCGGCCGAAGCGGGTGCTCAGGCGCTCCACTTCGCGCCGGGTGTGCGGCAGGGCACCGAGCGAGCGCAGCCCGCGGAGTGAACGCACACCGGCGAGTGTCGTTCGCTCCGGCTCGGCCTGCTCGTGGTACGGCGCGTCGCCCACCGCGAGCAGCCGCGGGCCGCCCGGCTCCACCGGCCGGCTGCGTAGCTCGACCAGAACCGAGGCCGAGGGTAGGTAGCTGGTCGCCACCAGCTCGACGAGCGGCGCGCCGCTCACCGACAGGACCTCGAAGGGCAGGTAGTGGAGAATGCCCGACGGTACGATGAGCAACGCCTGCGGCGCCGGGTCGAGCCGGGCGAGGGGCGACAGCAGCACGCGCCCGAGCTCGTCGAGCTGCGGCGTCGAGGCGGGGTCGAGCAGCTCGGTGTAGGCGCGGCGGACCTGCTTCTCGAGGATCGCGGCCGCCGGCAGAGCGTGGTGCGTCACCGCGTCGCGCTCCACTACCCAGAGGTGGGATACCGGCTCGGCCAGGAAGTACTCGAGCAGCACCTCGCCGCGGACCAGCGTGCGCTGCACCGCGGCGAGGCCGGCGGGGGCGAGGCTGCGCAGCTCGGCGAAGCGAGGGCGCTCGGCGCGGATGCGCAGGTCGAGCGCCGCGAGACCGGCTTCGGCCTCCTCGAGACGGCGCGCGGGGTCCGGATCCTCATCGCCGCGGCGCTCCCCCAACTGGAGTCGGGAGATCTCGCGCAGCAGCCGGTGCTCCTCGGCCACCAGCTCGGCCGGCACCGTCTCGTGGAGCGCTGCCCGCGACTCCGCGAGCGAGCCCAGGAAGGCGCGAGCCCGCGCCCGCTCGGCGATCTCGAAGGCGCGTGCCGCACCCTCGGCGCCGCCCTCGGCCAAGAGGAAGCCGATGGCCTCGGCGTAGACCTCGACCTTGTCGGTGAAGAAACCCGCTTCGAGAGACTCGATGCGCAACGCGCCGCGGATCGTCTCGATGGCGTCCAGCGCACGCTCCCACGCCAGCCGCGCCGCCTGGTGACGGCCGGTCTGCTGGTAGAGGCGGGCGAGCTCGCGCTGCGTCTCCCAGAGCACCTTGGAGTCGCCGGCAGCCTCCGACAGGTCGCGTGCCTGGAGGAACATCTCCTCGGCGTGATCGAGACCTCCCAGGCCGGCGTGGCACTGCCCCATCTGCTTGCGGAGGTTGGCGCCCGGCCGCTGGCCGGCGATGCTCTCCTCCAGGCGCTCGGCCTCGCGATAGAACGCGAGCGCCTCCTGCCAGCGCCCCTGGTCGCGGCGCACGCGCCCCTTGTTCGTCCACCAGACCATCTCGTTACGCCGGTCACCGCCGCGCCGCGAGATGGCGATGGCCCGATCGAAGAGCGCGAGCGCGTCCTCGGCGTTCCCGCGCTCCGACGCGACCAGCCCGAGCTCGCCCAATGCCCACCCTTCGAGCCGGTCGTTGCCGGCGTCGCTGGCCGACCGGCGTGCCTGGTCGAACGCCTGTTCGGCTCTGGCGAGCTGGTTGAGCTCGAGATGGCAGATGCCGGTGGTGATGACCGCGATGATGCGGTTGTGAGTCCGGGTCTCGAGGCCGAGGGAGCGCTGGAGGCGGGCGAGCGCGCTGGTGTAGTCGTGCACGCCGATCTCGGTCTGCGCCAGGTTGACGAGGGCAGTGGCGAGCAGGAGCGGGTCGGCCGCGAGCTCCGCTGCCGCGAGCGCGCGCTCGCGCTCCTCGAGCGCGCCCAGGACGTCACCGGCCTGGTGCAGCATGGTCCCCCAGGCGCTGGCCAGGCGATAGGCCCGCCTCGGGTCGCCGCCCTCTCCCTCCAGGCGCCGGGCACGCGTCACCAGCACCTCGGCCTCGGCGTACTCGCCGAGGGTCGCCAACATGGTCACCAGGTCGGTCAGGATCTTCGCCTCGAGCTCGGGATCGGGGGGATCGGCGTCCTCGATTGCCGCCAGGGCCTGGCGCTGGAAGCTCCCGCCCTCGCGCCCGCTCCCCTGGAGGAAGTACGCACTGGCGGTCAACTGATGCGCTGCGGCCAGCGCCCGCCGATCGCCGGAAGCCTCGGCCAACGCCGCCCACCGCCGGCCGGCCCCCCGAGCGTCGGCGAAGTGGCCGAGGCCGTGGAGGAGCCGCGCCTCGAGGCCAGCCGCCCGCAGCCGGTCGGCGGCGGAGAGCTCCTCCGGAGCGAGGCGACCGAGCTGCGCCAGGGTGCCCTCCAGGTCCCCCGCGGCCTCCCGGC
>DATKBQ010000460.1:0-3158 GCA_035546375.1 Planctomycetota bacterium
GGTCGTTCTGCAGATCCCCGTCGAGCGTCGCGATCAGCGGCGCGCGGGAGGCGTGGATCCCCGCGCGGATGGCCGTCGTCTGCCCGCAGTTGCGCGCGAAGTAGACGCCGCGCCCGCGCGGGTCCATGCGCTCCCGCTCGCGGATGAGCTCGTCCGAGCCGTCGCGGCTGCCGTCGTCGAGCAGGACCAGCTCCCAGCGCAGCTCCTCGCCCAGCGCTGCACGGCAGCGCCGATAGAGCGCGGCCAGGTTCGGGGCCTCGTCGCGGATCGGCACGACGAGGCTGAGCTGGACCTCGGTCGCGCTCTGGCGCGCCCGGCGCTCGAGCGGGCGGCGGGCGAGTCGGGTCGTCGGTGCCGTACGCATGCCTCTCCCAAGATGGGCTCGATCCACGCAGCACTCACCGCCTTGCCCAGACTCGCGCTGAGGAAGCCAGGGGTGCAATGGCATTCACGGAGTGAATGATAATCATTCATGCCGTGGATCATCAGGCGTCAGGACGCCACGGCGGCCTGCGACTGGGGCCGCGCCATCGCCGGCCGAGGCTTCGAGGAGCGCCGCTAGGCCCGCCGGCGCCGCGCGAACAGGGTGAAGTACCGCGCCATGCGGCCGGCCAGCCGCGCCGGGTTCTTGAGCTCCCGCGCGAGGCGCCGCGGCCGGCCGTAGAAGCGCCGGTAGGCCTCGCGGATCTTGGCCTCGATCTGGGCCGCGCCCATGAACTCGTTGCCCTCGAGGGCCTGGAAGCCGGTCATCGTCGCGTAGTCGAACTCGCGCTCGCCGTGCAGCATCTTGAAGAGCAGCGTTCCGGGGTAGGCGGTGACGGCGCAGAACTGCACCTGGTCGGGGTCGCAGCGCTCGACCAGCCGCAGGGTCTCCTCGACCATCGCCGGGGGCTCCTCGGGGAAGCCGATCATGCAGAAGGCGCGGGTCTCGATCCCCGCCTCGCGGCAGTCGCGGAAGACGCGCTCGGCCAGGTCGTGGTCGAGCAGCTTCGAGCCGCAGTGCTTCTTCTGGATCTCGGCGTTCCCCGACTCGACCCCGAGCGAGATGTGCCGGCAGCCGGCGCGCGCCATGGCGTCGATCAGCGGCCGGTCGAGCACCTTGACCGCGGTCTCGCACTGCCACTCCAGCTCGAGGCCCTCACGCAGGATGCCGTCGCAGATCTCGCGCACGCGGTCCTTGCGCGTGGTGAAGATCGGGTCGCGGAAGACCACGTGGCGCAGCCCGTACGTGCGCTGGACGTCGACCAGCTCGGCGAGCACGCTCTGGGGCGAGCGGAAGCGGAAGCGCAGCCCCTGGGCCAGGGTGTATCCGCAGAAGCTGCAGTCGAGCGGGCAGCCGCGCGAGGACTTCAGCGTGGTCACCGGCCCGTCGAGGCCTGGGAAGCGGTAGGCCTGATTGTCGAGCAGGTGCCGCGCGGGCAGGGGCAGCGAGTCGAGGTCCTTGATCTTCTCGCGCTCGGGCTCGTGCACGACTTCGCCGCCCTCCGTGCGCCAGCTGATGCCCGCGACGCCGGCGAAGGAAAGCCCCTCGGCCACGCGTCGGGCCAGGTCGCGCACGGTGTGCTCGGGCTCGCCGCGGACCACGCAGTCGACGCTTTGGTGCTCGAAGACCTCCTGGGGCGTGTAGGTCACCTGCGAGCCCAGGATCGCCACCGGGATCCCGAGCTCGGCGCGGATCGAGCGCGCGAGCGCCAGGTCCTGGTCGAGGGAGGTGCTCGAGGAGTCCAGGCACACGAGGTCGGGCTGCAGGCGCGCGACCTCCGCGCGGGAACCCTCCGGGTCGAGGCCGAGCACGTCGGCGTCGTGGATCGCGACCTCGCAGCCGTCGGCCTCGAGCACGCTCGCGACGTGGGCCAGCTCCAGGGGCGGGTAGCAGAGCTCGGGGTGGACCGCCATGCCGAAGCCCCCCATCAGCCCGCGGCTCACGCGGAACTCGGGCGGGCTCGGCGGATTGATGAGGACGACCTTCACGGGAGGCGCTTGCAGGGCGGGTCGGGAGGCGGGAGGGGCCCCTCCGGCGCCGCCAGGTGCCGCCCGAGGCCGCAAGGGGCCGAAGGAACTCTACTCGCGCCCCGGCTCCCCGCCCAGGGAAGCCGCCTCGCGCCGCGCGCAGCTCGCCCGCGGGCTCGGAGTCCCCTCTTACCCTGTCCTTACGGTCAGACCGGACCCGGGGTAGCCTGGAGCGCGTGACGTTCCCCACCGCCCACCGTGGGCGGGGGGTCACTTCGAACGCCGGCCGCGGATCTCCGCGGCGGGCAGGAGAGTGGATCAGGAGAAAACATGAAGCCCCCCCTTCTTGGGTTCGCCGCTGCCTTGGCCTTGGCCGCGTCAGCGGCCGCCCAGACGGCTACGATGCCGCCGCAGACTGGCACGTTCAACGGAAGCACGCGCGGCTACCACCTCACCGCACCGTCCGACTTCACCATCACCGGCGTCCAGGTCCTGCTGCAGACCGGCTCGACGAACGCCTTCCAGAACTTCGCGATCGTGCACTTCACGGGGAACACGCCGCCGCCCGCGTTCTCGGCCACGACCAACGCCTTCACCCAGCTCGCGCTCGGGCTGGACCTGCCGCAGAACGCGTTCCAGCCCGTGAACGTGTCGGTGAAGGCAGGTGACGTGATCGGGATCTACGGCAACACGGCCTCGGCCGCGGGGACGACGACGGGCGCCAACTCCTACGCGGGGGGCTCCCAGCCGACGACGATGATCATGGGCAACGTCGTCAACCTCTTCCGTTCGGGCATGCAATTCCACCTGGGCAGCGCGACGTCGCCCCAGGGCATGCACGACATCTGGTCCGAGGCCTCGTTCAACATCACGCGCATCGAGTTCACCTACGTGCCGGGCAGCTCGCCGCCCACGCTGTACTGCACGCCCAAGACGAACTCGCTCGGCTGCGTGCCGTCGATCACCTGGACCGGCGCGCCCAGCGCCACGGCGGGCTCCGGCTTCACCATCCAAGACTCGAACGTGTACAGCCAGAAGTTCGGCATCCTCTTCTACGGCCTGAACGGCCAGAACTCGGCGCCGTTCCAGGGTGGCACGTTGTGCGTGACCGCGCCGCTCCAGAGGACTCCGGTGCGGAGCTCGGGCGGCTCGGCTGCGGGAAACGACTGCACGGGCATGTTCTCGATCGACATGAACGCCTTCGCGGT
>DATKBQ010000461.1:0-2519 GCA_035546375.1 Planctomycetota bacterium
CCCAGGCCGCGAGGCCGGCCGCGAGCAGCGCGGCCAGCGAGGGCGCGTAGGAGGAGAGGCCGCGCTCGGCGCCGCCGAGCCGGCCGTCGGCGAGAAAGCGCTCGAGGACGGGCGGATGCAGGATGGCCGCGGCTGCCGCGGCCGCCGCGGCCAGCAGCGCGAGGAGCAGCGCGAAGGCGCGGCATGCCAGGCGCGACAGCGCGGTCGAGGCCCGCGGCGCCACGGGGGGCGGGGACGCCGGCGCACCCCTCATGGCCAGGACTCTCGGGCAGCGCCCGGAGCCTGTCAAGCCGCCGGGACGAGCGGCGCGGCGCTCGCTGGTGCGGCTGGGGTTCCACCCTACAATGCCCGGTGCACGCATGGGGGAGCTTGCCCGACTGCTCGCCGGCCTGCTCGGATCCTCGGTGCTCGTCGCCCTCCCGGGCGCCTGGATCACGTTCGGCCTGCCGCTCGTCGGCGCCGCCTTCTGGCTGCGTCTGTGCACCGGCTGCGTCCTCTCGCCGGTGGTGCTCTTCGCGCAGTACTACCTGCTGCGCGCAATCGGCCTCGACTTCGACGGCGCGCTGCTCGCCCTGATCGCCGTCAACCTGCCCGCGCTGGCCCTGCTCGTCCACCGATGGAAGCAGGGGCACGGAGGACCAGGGCTCGAGCGGGGAGAGCTGGGTTGGGCGCTCGCCCTGCTCGCCGTCCCGATCGCCTGCCTCGTGCTGCCGGCGCTCTTCCAGCCGCGCGACTTTCCCTACTGGCTGCACTCCTGGGTCCACTCCGGGACCATCTACCTGCTCGCGAACGGCGAGCTGATCCCCGAGGAGTCACGCCTGGCGGGGATCCGCTACGCGACGCCCTGGACCGCGCACCTGTTCCAGGGCCTGGTCAGCCGCGCGCTCGGGCACCCGCCGGCGGTGGTCTACCTGCCGCTCAACGTGCTATGGATGGTGCTGATCACGGCGCTGGTCGGCGGCATGGCGCGGAGCCTCGGCGGAGGGGCGCGCGCGCGGACCCTGTCCTGGATCGGCCTGTGGTTCGGGATCAATCTCGTCGGCTACCTCCTGCGCTCCTTCGTGTTCCCACAGGGCTGGGAGTCGCGGCACCTCTTCGGCGACCTGATCTTCGGGGACGTGCGCTACACGCCGTGGCTGTGGAAGTTCCGCTTCCTGGAGCACGTAGTCTTCGGCCTGGGGCTCGTCGCGGCGCTGCCGCACTTCCTGCTCCGAATCTGGCGGCCGGGCCGAGGCGTCGGAGGCGACTTGGCGATCGTTCTCCTGCTCCTGTGCGGGGTCGTCTTCAGCTATCCGCTGCTCGCGCCGGCCGCCTTCGTGCTCGTCGCCGGCTGCGCCGTGCTGCTCCTCGCCGTGCGCCGCTGGGAGAACGGCGTCGTGCCCCGCAGCCGCGCCTGGTGGCTGGCGGCGCTCCTGGTCGTGGCCGGCGCCGTCGGCTTGGCTAACTTAAAGCTGCTCGTCGCCGACCGCTACTACGGGACCGGCGGCCCCGAGCGGCCGATCGAGGCGCTGCGCAAGCTCGTGCAGTTCGCGATCGTGACCTTGCCGCTGCTCGCGGCGGCGGTGCTGCACCTGCGCGCGCGCTGGCGCGAGCGCCCGCGCGCCGCTGCGATCCTCGGCGTGGGCGGCCTGGGGAGCCTGCTGCTCTACATCGGGCTCGATCTGCCGACAGTGGAGGTCGAGTACAAGTACATGTTCTCGGCCGGCGTCGCCCTGGCCCCGTTCTTCGGCGTCGTCTGCGAGCCATGGCTCGCGCGCGCGGGAGCGCGCCAGCAGCAGGTGGCGTTCGCGACGTGCCTCGCGTTCGCGGTCCCCTTCGTCCTCAAGGTCACGAGCGATTGGTCCTGGCACTGGCCGAAGGGCGAGAAGCCGGCGCTCGATCTGTCCCGATTCGAGCTGAGGCTGGCTGCGAGCGAGCCGGGGGCGGCCGTGTATGCGGAGCTGCGGGAGGCCACGCCGGTGGACACGGTGCTGGTCGCCGACGCGCCGAGGCTGGACATGACGGCGCTGACCGGAAGGGCGCTCTATGCGCCGGAGGACCACGAGGAGGTTGCGCCGGGAGTGATGCTGGGGATCGATCACCTGGTCGCGGGCGTGCGGGGACACGACCGCGCGCTGATCCGCCGGCGGAGCGAGGTGCGGCGCGCGCTGTACGAGGGGAAGGAAGCCGAGCGGGAGGCTGCGCTCGCGAAGATCGGAGAGCTGGGTCGGCCGGTGGCGGTGCTGTTGGATCTGCGCGAAGAGGCGCACAGGGAGCTGTTGGCTTGGCTCGAGGGAACGGCTCGCGGGCGGATGCTGGCGAAGGATGGGAGCGTGGCGGCGTGGTGCGTGGGGGAGGGGACGGGAGCGGCTGAAGAGGACGACAGCTGAGGACCGGTGAGGCCGATGACATGGGCGGTGCAGGGGCGCCCTTCGGGCGCTTCGGCGGCCGAATACGGCCGCCGGATTCCGTGCGCTCAAGCCCACTTTCCGCACTTCGCGCCGGCGCTTCCCCTGGATTTCTCTTCGGCGGGGGTGAGG
>DATKBQ010000462.1:0-2131 GCA_035546375.1 Planctomycetota bacterium
CGCGCGTTAGCAATCTGGTGGTTTTTGTCCTGACTCCGTACTCGCCCGCGCGCGCTCAGAGGTTGCGGCGCGAGAACTCGCGCTGGACGTCCTTGAACTCCTTGCCGTCCACCTCGGCATGGGGGTAGACGAAGAAGTTGAGCGCGCCCTGCGCTGGCCTGGGCGTGAGCAGCAGGTCGCGGCCGCGGGTCATCGTGACGCGGTGCTCGTCCAGGGTGCCGAAGAAGTACTCGGCCTTCGCGGGCTCCTTGTCCGCCTCGGAGATGTCGACCGGCACCCAGCCGCGCTCGTCGCTCCAGAAGTAGGCCCAGCAGTGGTAGCCGCCGACCTTGGCCTCGGGCTCCTCTCCGGCCGGGATCGGGAAGCCCATCTCGAAGCGCGCCGGAATGCCCCGCGTGCGCGCCAGCCCCATGAAGTAGCTGTGGAAGTCGGTGCAGTTCCCGAAGCGGCTGTCGCAGGCCCACTCCGAGTCGCCGCGGCCCCAGGGCTCGCCGGCCGGCTTGTCGTAGCGCATGCGCTCCAGGGTGTGCAGGTAGAGAGCGCGCGCAGCGTCGAGCCGCTCCTCGCTCAGCTTCAGCGACGCCGCGATCGCGGCGACCTTGCCGTCGAGCGGGATGAGCCGGTCGGCCGCCAGGGCCTTCTCCAGCTCGCGCTCGCTGGCCTTCCCGCCGCCGTGCGTCTCGTAGCGGCGCACCTTGAAGGTCTCGCGCACGCTCACCGGCCCGCCATCGGAGGTGATGCACAGGGACTTGCCGAGCCCGCCCTCGATCGGGTGCACCTCGTAGGGATGGGAGGCCTCGATCTCGAGGTCCCAGATCTGCTGGTCCGAGGTCTCGACCGGCACCGGGATCCACAGGCGTACCTGCCGGGCGCCCTCGGATACCGCCTCGATCGACGCCCGGTAGGTGAACTCGAACGCGCGGCTCTTGCGAGCCGGGTCGGCCTGCGGCTCGGCGCCGGCCGTGGTCGCCTCCTGTGCGGCAGCCGAAAGGAGGAGAACGGTGGGCGCGATCAGGACGCCGGCGATGCGGGTGAATTGCATGGGGTTCCTCGTCGAGCGGATCCTCGGCCAAGGTGCGCCGTCCCCTCGCGCGCACAAGGTACCCGGGAACCCCTCGTCCGGGCCACTTGCGGGTCACCGTCGCCGCCACGGATCGTGGCGAGCGATCGCGGAGACGAGCTCACCGTGTAATCGCGGTGTAACGGATCCTGGTGAACCGTCGCGGAGACGGTTTCAATTCCCCATCGCGGCCAGGAGCTCCTCCTCGCTCAAGCCGCCGTCCTCGTCGCGGTCGAGGGACGCGAGCACGGCGTTGGCGCGGACGCTGAGCTGCAGGGTCGCCTGGAGCCGGCGCAGGTCGTCGAGCCGGATCGAGCCGTCGCCATCGAGGTCCAGCCGCCGGAAGTGGGTCGCCGGGCCTGGGAATCGCGGCGGCCGCTGCGTCGCATCGTACTGCGCCTTCGGCTCGACGGGCCCGCCGAAGAGCTCCTCGAGCGTCCGCGGAGGCTGCGACGTGCCGTCGCGGCTGGCGGCGCCGATCGAGGCGGCGCGCACGACCTGCGCCAGCTCGAGGATCTCGCCGCCCTCGATGCGTCCCGAGCCGTCGCGGTCGAGCTTTTCCAAGATCGTCTCGAGCGGGATCTGCTCCCGGCGGTAATCGGTCAAGACCGATTCGAGCTCCGACGGATCCAGCGCGGCGTCCCCGTCGAGGTCGTAGGCCCGCAGGAGCTGGTCCGGCGTGCGCGGGATCGCGCGGTTCGCGCCGGCCGGCGCGCGCGGCGTGCGGAAGCGGCCGGTCTGGGCGAAGATCTCCTGGTAGCGCACCGCGAACTCCGCTCGCGTGATCCGGCCGTCCCGGTCGCGGTCGTAGGTCGCGTAGGCGCCCCGGTCGAGCTCGAGCGCACCCCGCGCCTCGCGGAACGAGATCCACCCGTTGCGGTCGCCGTCGCACATGCCGAAGGCCGCCTCCTCGCGCGCCAGGGCTTCCTCCGCGCTCTCCTTGGCCCTCGCCTCCGGCGCGAGGACGGCCGTACCGGCGAGCGGCCGCGCGACCGGCTCGAGCGCGGCTCGATCGCGGGCCGGTTGAGCCGGGCCACGGGCCGGGGGCTGCGCGCGCTGCGGCGGCTTCTC
>DATKBQ010000463.1:0-4110 GCA_035546375.1 Planctomycetota bacterium
CTGTCCTCCATCGACAAGCGCCTGGCGCGCTACGTCAGCGACCACTACAAGCCCGTCGTGCTGGGCGCGAACAAGTGGGACCTGGTCGCGGACTTCCAGCGCGAGCCCTTCGTCGACTACTTGCGCTCGGAGCTGAGCGGGCTCGCCTTCGCGCCGGTGCGCTTCCTCTCCGCCCTGCGCGGCGATGGGGTCGACGGGCTCCTGGCCACGGCCGAGGAGCTCTTCGAGGAGAGCCGGCGGCGCGTCTCGACCGGCGAGCTGAACCGCGCCTTGGCGCGCGCCAGCGACGCGCGAGGACCCTCGTCGGAGGGCAGCCGCGTGCGCATCCTCTACGCGACCCAGGCCGAGAGCGCGCCGCCGACCTTCGTCGTGTTCGTGAACGACAAGAAGCTGGTCGGCAAGCACCACATCCGCTATCTCCAGAACCGCTTGCGCGAGGAGCTGGGCTTCGGCCGCGTGCCCGTGCGCATCGTGCTGCGCGACCGAGGCTCCTCCGAGAACGAAGGACACCGATGAAGCACCGCTCCCGGCGCGCCCGCGCCCCCCTGCTCGCCGTCCTCGCGCTGGCCGCCGCAGCCTGCTTCTCGGCGCCCAAGCACGAGGAGGTGTGGGTCGCCGACGAGGTGACCGTTGCCAGCGACCGGCTGCTCTGGGAGGTCACGCGCTTCTCCCTCGAGAAGGGCGGCTACCCGGTAGGTTCCGGCATGGACCCGACCACGCTCGTCGCGACCTCGGGCTGGAAGACCTCGCTTGCACCCTTCCGCGGCAAGGGCTGGCGGGAGCGCGCCCAAGTGCGCTACCAGCGCGTCGCGCCGGGGCGCTACCGCGTGCAGGCGCGCGTGGAGCGCGAGCGCAACATGGACGTCGTCAAGCCGCTCGACCTGCGCTACGCGAAGTGGGAAAGCGGGCCGGACAACATGGAGTCCGCGCGCATCCTGCTCGAGCGGATCAAGGCCTGGGTCGGCGGCGACGCGTGAGGGAGGGAGCGCATCCCTCCCCGGCCGGCGGGGTAGGCTCTCGGGGGATGTGCGCCGAGCCTTCACCCCGCCTGGACGAGCCGCCGCGGGCCCGCCCGGCCGCCGCAGCCGATCCGCTGGCCGCGACCGCGGTCATCTCGACCTGGAACAAGGCCGCCGACCTGCGCGAGAACTTGGAGGCGCTGCGGCGCCAGACCAGGCCCTTCGCGGCCGTGGTCGTGGTCGACAACGCATCCAACGACGGCTCCGCGGAGATGCTCGCGCGCGAGTTCCCCGAGGTGCGAGCGATCGTCATGCCGCACCCGCGCCACGGAGCCTGCGAGACCTTCAACATCGGCTTCGCCGCGGCCCAGACGCCGCTGATCGCGATCCTCGACGACGACGTGGTGCTGCCGCCGGAGTGGCTCGAGCGCGCCGCGGAGCGCCTGGCGCGCGAGCCTGCGACGACGGCGGTGCTCTCGACCGAAGTGGAGGAGCCGGGGATGCCGCCGGGCTACCTGGACGCCCCGCAGCTCGCGCGCGAGCGCTACATGTCGACCTTCCGCGGCTGCGCGAGCCTGGCGCGGGCGCGGGCCCTGCGCGAGGCGGGCGGATACGACGAGCGGCTGTACATCTACGGCAACGAGCGCGACCTGACCTGCCGGCTCCTGAACCTGGGCTACCGGGTGCTCCACTACCCCGAGGTGCGCGCGTTCCACAAGACGCCGTTCGGGATCAAGATGGGCAAGCGCAGCCTCTACTTCCACGCGCGCAACGCGTGGCTGACGATGCTGAAGCACGCGCCGCTCACCGACCTCGCGCGCATGCCGTGGCTGGTCCTCACGCGCGTCGTGCTGCGCGGCGGCCGGCGCGAGAGCGAGGGAGCGGTGAGCGACGCCACCGGCACGATCGGCATCGGCCGCGCGATCCGCGAGACGCCGGGCGCGTGGTGGGTGCTCGTGCGGGCCGCGCTGAGCGTCTGCTGGAACCTGCCGTACTGCCTGCGCCACAGGCGGGTCGTGCGCTCGGGCGATTTCGAGCTGCCGCTGCGCTAGCGCGGTGAGCGCGATGGACTCAGGAGCCCGGGATCCGGTGGCGCCCGACGCGATCACGGCGGTGGTCGTGAACTACAACGGCGCCGAGCACCTCGGCCCGTGCCTCGAGGCGCTGTTCGCCCAGACCGCGCCGCCGGGCGAGGTGATCGTGGTCGACAACGCCTCGAGCGACGGGAGCCGCGAGCTGGTGCGCGGGCGCTTCCCGCGGGCGCGGCTGGTCGAGCTCGGCGAGAACCGCGGCCCGTGCCCGGCGCGCAACCGCGGGCTGGAGGAGGCGCGCTCGAGCTGGGTGCTCGTCCTCGACAACGACGCGGTGCTCGCGCCGGACGCCCTCGAGCGCTTGAGCGCCGCGGCGGCCGCAAACACCGACGCGGCGCTGATCCAGCCGCGCAGCGTGCATGCCAGCGAGCCCGATCGCGTGCACTACGACGGCGGGCGCTTCCACTACGCCGGCCTCTTCAGCCTGCGCAACGCCGGCGTGCGCCTCGCCCAAGCCGAGGGCAGCGGAGTGGTCGAGGTCGACGGCGCGATCAGCGTCGCGCTGCTCGCCCGCCGCGAGGCCGTGCTCGAGGCCGGCGGCTTCGACGGGCGCTACTTCATCCTATTCGAGGACCTCGACCTGTCCTACAGGCTGCGGCTCGCGGGCTTGAAGATCCTCTCGGTGGAGGACGCGATCGTCCTCCACCGGGGCGGCACCCCGGGCATCAGCTTCCGCCAAGGCGGCTACCCCGCGCGCCGCGCCTGGCTGCACTCGCGCAACCGCTGGATCTTCCTGGCCAAGAACTACCGCGCGAGCACGCTGCTCGCCGCGCTGCCGGGGATCGCGGCCTACGAGATCGCCTGGCTCGCGTTCACGCTCGCCTCGGGCACCTTCCTCGAGCACGTCGAGGGCAAGGTCGCCTTCCTGCAGTCGCTGGGCGACGTCCTCGACGCGCGCGAAACGGTCCAGAAGCGCCGCCAAGTCGCGGACCGCGACCTCTTGGTCGGCGGCCCGCTGACGGTGACCCCGCAGCTCGCCGCGAACGGAGCTTCGGCCGCCGCGCTGCGCGTGCTCGACCGCTTCCTCGCCGCTTGGTGGGAGATCGGCCGCCGCTTCAGCGGTTAGCGACGCGGTTCCTGCCGCGCTCCACTCGCGAATGTCAGACGCCGTTTCAAGTTCGGGAATCCTCGTTCGAACCTGCCCGGCGCGTTTCCCGCGCTGGCGGCCCGACAAGGCGCCGAAACAGTGCACGTCGGATCAGCTCGGGCGCCGCGGTGCGTCCGCGTGGAAGCTGCTCGGGCGCGCGCTGTGAGGGCCGCTCGATCCGAGCGCCGTGGGCGGCGGATGGGGAAGCTCGCGCCCGTTCTTACAAGTCCGAGCGATCGCCGTCGAGCGCCTGGCGCAGGGCCGCCTCCAGCTCTTGGTAGTCGGCGATCAGCTCGTCCTTCGCGCGCTGCCACACGTCGCCGGTCGAATCCGCCAGGATCTCGAGCTCCGCCTCGAGCTTCGCGCGGCGCGCCTCGAGCTCGTCGGCCAGGCGCAGCGACGCCTCGCGGGCCTCGCCCGTCTTGACGCGCGCGCGCTCGCGCAGCTCGGCCACGCGCGGCTCGAGCCGATCGGAGGCCGCACGCATCGCCAGGATCAGCTCGTCGCCCTTCAGCTCCGCCCAATGCGGGACTTTGGCCCAGGCCTGCGCTGCCGCGTCGCCGAAATCCTCCGCCGCGCGAGCGACGTCGCGTCGCACCTCGCCCGGCTCCGGATCGGCGCCCACCCCATCCGGGGAGCGCGAGCATGCGAGCACCAGGCTCAGGGCGGCGCAGGTCGAGAGCAAGGGATGCAGGCGCATGGCCCTTTCCCTACGGTGTGTGGCCCGGAGTATGTCGGCGCGGTGGCGCTCAGCGGGCGCCGCTGGCCCGGAAGGCGATCTCGCGGTAGCCGCAGTCGACGAGCGTGTCGACGACCGCGACCACGTCCTCGTAGACGACGCCGGGGCGGGCATCGATCACGGCTCCGCGCGCGGGATCGGCGCGGTGCAGCTCGCCCAGGGCGCTCTCGAGGGCCACGCGGCTCGCCAAGCGGTGCGGGCCGACGGTGTAGGCCAGCGCGCGGTCGTCGCCGT
>DATKBQ010000464.1:0-6931 GCA_035546375.1 Planctomycetota bacterium
CTCCTCGAGCGGCTCGTCGCCCGGCCAGTGCAGCAGGTAGAGGTCGAGCTGCTCGATCCACAAACGCTCCAGGCTGCGCTCGCAGGCCTCGACGGTGCCGCGTCGGCTCGCGTGGTCGGGCAGGACCTTCGAGACGATGAACAGCTCCTCGCGACGTTCCCAGGCCTCGATCGCGCGCCCGACGAGCGACTCGGCCGCGCCGTCGCCGTAGTACTCGGCCGTGTCGACGTGCGTCATGCCGGCCTCGAAGCCGGCGTGCAGCGCGCCGATCGCTTCGCGCTCGGGCGCCTTCTCGAGGAGCCAAGTGCCCTGGCCGATGACGGGGACGGGACGCGAATTCGGGCCGAAGGGACGGGTGCGCATGGACGCAAGACCTACGTCGCCTCCAGCATGGCATTTGGAACACGGCTCCGTGCAAGCGCGGACCGCTCGACTGCTCGTTCTGTGCTCCCGTAGGCCTCCCGCGATGCCGCTCCGGATCGGCACCTCCGGCTGGCAGTACCGCACCTGTGGGAACGGGCCGTTCCGAAAACCGGGCGGGCTCCGGCGCGTAGTCGCTTGCGGAAGCTCGCGGCGCCGAGAATAGGAACCAGCGATGAAAGGGCGGCGGGAACGCTTCGAGGACGAGACGTACTTCCGCGGGATGCAGGGCAACTACCCTGGGCCGCACTGGGAGGCGGCCCTGTCGAAGGGGCCGCTCCAGCCGGAAGAGCACGAGGCCGGGCGCTGGGCGCTCGTGGAGGGCGCGCGGCCGGTGTCGTGGTCGGCGCGCCCGCCGGCCAGGTCGGGCTGGAACTACGAGCTCGGCAACTACGGCCGCAGCCCGTCGCCGGAGCACTACGGCTTGCGCGAGCCGGCGGAGGAGGCGTCGCGGCGCAGGGTCGGCTTCGCCGGCGTCGGCCCGAAGGGATGGCGCCGGCCCGACGATCGGGTGCTGGACGAGATCCTCGAAAGCATGGTGCGCGAGCCCGACTTGGATGCCGGCGGGATCGAGGTGGCCGTCGATCTCGGCGACGTGACGCTGCGCGGAGTGGTGGGTGACCTGGGCGAGAAGTACCTCGCCGAGGAGATCGCATCCGGCGTGGCGGGCGTGAGGGACGTGGAGAACCGGATCCGCGTGCGCGGCCGGCGCGCCGATTGAGTCTTCGCCGCGCTAGCGGAGCTGGTCGAGGAACCACCCGGGCAAGAGGCCCATGGCGAGCACGAGGACCGCGCAGGCCGTGGCGGCGATGGCGGCGGGCGCGGCGCTCTGGCGCCCGGGGACGGGCGGGCTCGCGACGGTCTCGGCGCTCGGCTCCTGCATGTACATCGCGACCACGACACGCAGGTAGTAGGCGAGCGCGACGACCGAGAGCAGGATGCCGGCGACCGCCACCGCGACCAGGTGCGCGCGGATCGCGACGTAGAACACGAGGTACTTGCCGAGGAACCCGCCGGTCGCCGGGATGCCGCCGAGCGAGAGCAGGAAGAGCGTCATCGCCGCGGCGGCCCAGGGGCGACGGCGCGCCAGGCCGCGCAGGGACTCGAGGCTCGTCGAGGGCTCGCCGTCGCGCTCGAGCCAGGCCAGGAGGCCGAAGGAGCCGGCGGCGGTGAACACGTAGGCCGCGAGGTAGAAGAGCGCCGCCTGCAGCGGCCCGCCGGGGTCGGGATCGCCTTTCAGCGCCCCGGCGAAGACCAAGAGCAGCGTGCCGGCGTGGGCGACCGCCGAGAAGGCGAGCATGCGCTTCACGTCGCCCTGGACCAGCGCGGCGAGGTTGCCGGCAGCCATGGTCAAGAGCGCGACGGCCGCGATCGTCGCCGCCGCCGAGGCCGGCAGCAGGAACACGGCGTTCAGCAGGAAGGCGAAGGCGGCGGTCTTCGTGCCGGTCGCCATGAGCACCGTCACCGGCGTCGGGCTGCCCTGGTACACGTCGGGCACCCACAGGTGGAAGGGAAAGACGCTCACCTTGAAGAACAGGCTGGCCGCGATCAGCGCGACGCCGGCCGTCCCGAGCGTCGTCTGGACGCCGATCCGCTTCAGTTCAACGAGCGAGACCGTCCCCGTAGCGGTGTAGAGCAGCGCCGCTCCGTAGAGGAAGAAGGCGGCGGAGAAAGCGCCGAGGAGGAAGTACTTGACGCCGGCCTCGACCGAGGCGGTGCGCGCGCGCCGGAAGGCCGCCAGCGCGTAAAGCGGGATCGAGAGCAGCTCCAGGCCGACGAAGAACACGATCAGGTCCTGTGCGCCGGCCATCAGCATCATGCCCGCCGCTGCACAGAGCATCAGGAAGTCGTGCTCGCCCTTGAACGGACGATCCTCGCGGTAGTAGTGGACGCTGAAGAGCCAGGCGAGCGCGGTCGCGGCCAGGAAGAGCACGCCCCACAGGGCACTCGTGCGGTCCGCCAGGTAAGTCCCGTCCAGCACCAGGCCCGGCGGCGTCTCGGCGCGTAGCAGGGCGAGCTCGAACACGAGCGCGGCCGTGAGCGAGCCCAGGAAGATGCCTCCGCCGACCCAGCGGGGCACGGGCAGGACGCAGGCCACCAGCAGCGCGACCGCGCCGAGCCCGAGGGCCGCGAGCGGCGCCAGGGCCAGGGGCAGCCCCGGGTCCGAAAGCATGGCGCGGATGGCGTCGGGCGTCACCGCGGCTCCTCCTTCGCGAAGAGCTGCGCGGGTCTTCCCGTTTCGGCCATCGCGGCCGCCCGCGCGCGGTCGATCCTCCGCTCGACGAGCTCGACCGACGCGCGCGTGCGGTCGAGGAAGACATTGGGCGCGACGCCGATCCACACGAGCAGCGCGGTGAGCGGCACGAGCAGCGCCACCTCGCGCGCGCCGATGTCGTTCAGTGCGCGGTTCTCGGGCCTCGCCAGGGGCCCGAAGAGCACCTTGCGCGTCGCCATCAGGAGGTAGATCGCGCCGAAGACCACGCCGCTGGTGCCGACCACCGCCCAGAAGGGCGAGCGCTCGAAGGCGCCGAGCAGGATCAGGTACTCGCCCACGAACCCGTTGAGGCCCGGAAGGCCCGCGCTCGAGAGAACGGCGAGCACGAGGAACACCGCGAAGACCGGCATGCGTGCGGCCACGCCGCCGAACTGATCGAGCGCGCGCGTGTGGCGCCGCTCGTAGATCATGCCCACCAGCAGGAAGAGCAGCCCCGTCGAGAGCCCGTGGTTCACCATCTGCAAGACGCCGCCCGCGAGCCCCGTCGCGGTCATCGCGAAGAGCCCCAGCACGACGTAGCCCAGGTGGCTGACCGACGAGCAGGCGATCAGCCGCTTGAGGTCGCTCTGCGCCCAGGCGAGCAGCGCCCCGTAGAGGATCCCGATCGCGCCGAGCGCCATGAAGAGCGGCGCCAGCGCGACCGCCGCGCCGGGGAACATCGCGATCCCGAAGCGCAGGAGCCCGTAGGTGCCCATCTTGAGCAGCACGCCGGCCAGGACCACCGAGCCGGAGGTGGGCGCCTCGGTGTGCGCGTCCGCGAGCCAGGTGTGGAAGGGCAGGATCGGGACCTTGATCGCGAAGGCGACGGCGAAGCCGGCGAAGAGCCAGAGCTGGTCCTGGACGGGCAGGAGCGCCGCGTGGTCGCTCAGGAAGTACACGTCGGTGCTGCCGAAGCGATAGATCAGCGCGATGACGCCGACCAGCATCAACAGGCTTCCGCCGAAGGTGTAGAGGAAGAACTTGATCGTCGCGTACAGCCGCCGCTCGCCGCCCCAGATCCCGACCAGGAAGTACAGCGGGATCAGGCTGACCTCCCAGAAGACGTAGAAGAGCACCAGGTCGAGCGAGAGGAACACCCCGAGCATGCCGGTCTCCATGACCAGCATCCACACCATGAACTCCTTGACGCGCTCGGCCACGTGGCCCCAGGTCGAGAGCACGACGACCGGCATCAGGACGGCGGTCAGCGCCACCATCAGGATCGACAGGCCGTCGAGGCCCAGGCGGAAGCTCACCGGGACCGGCGAGCCGTGCGGGCCCGGGAGCGCGAACCAGGGCCGCTCGAGGAAGTACTGCATCTCGGGCCGCGAGCCGTCGAAGCCGGCGAAGACCAGGGTCCCGAGCACGGCGACGGCGCTCGTCGTGGCGAGCGCGATCCAGCGCGCGGCGTCGGCGCGGCGTGCCGGCAGGCACAGCACCGCCACCGCTCCCGCCAGCGGCAGGAACAGGAGCCACGCGAGGATCGGAGTCGACGGCGCCACGCTCAGCTCCACATCCACAGGAGCGCGATCACGACGGTGCCGGCGCCCATCCACAGGGCGTAGCTCTTCAGGCTGCCGTCGGACATGCGCCGCACCATCCCGCCGGCGCCCCGCGCCAGGGTGCCCGCGCCGTTGACCAGGCCGTCGATCGCGAACTGGTCGACCACCACGGCGACCACGAAGGCGATCAGCCGCAGCGGGGACACCACGTGCTCGTAGTAGAAGCGGTCGAGCTTCCAGGCCGCTCCGAGGAAGCCGGCGAGGGCCGGGCGCTCGCGCTCCAGCCGCTCGTCGCGCTCGGGGCCGGAGAGGTAGTCGCGGAAGCCTCGGTGCGCGAAGTAGAGCGCCACCGCCGAGCCGAGCGCCAGGAGCGCCCACTCCGCCGCCAGCGACAGGTGCGCCTCGTGGCCGCCCTGGCGCGCGACCAGGATCGCCTTGCCCGGTCGGATCACCGGCTCGAGCCAGCCCCCGATCAGGTTCGGCAGCGGCCCGAACACCGCGGGGATCCCGAGCACGCCCCCGACCACCGAAAGCACCGCGAGCACCACCAGGGGCACGGTCATGACGCGCGGCGACTCGTGCGGGTGGACGGTGGCCGGATCGAAGCGCTCGGGGCCGTGGAAGGTCAGCGCCACCATGCGCCAGGTGTAGTAAGCGGTGAAGCCGGCGGCGATCACGCCCGCGCCCCAAAGGAGGTAGTAGGCGCCGCCGGCCTGGAAGGCGGCCGCCAGGATCGCGTCCTTGGACATGAAGCCCGAGAAGAGCGGCAGGCCGGAGAGCGCCGCGGCGCCGGCCAGGAACGTCGCCCAAGTCACGGGCATGTGCCGCTTCAGGCCGCCGAAGCGGTGCATGTCCTGCTCGTCGTGCATTCCGTGGATCACGCTGCCGGCGCCGAGGAACAAGAGACCCTTGAAGAAGGCGTGGGTGACCAGGTGGAAGATCGCGGAGGGGAACGCGCCGGCGCCGAGCGCGAGGAACATGTAGCCGAGCTGGCTGACCGTCGAGTAGGCGAGCACCTTCTTGATGTCGCGCTGGGCGAGCGCGGTCGTCGCGCCGATCAGCGCCGTCGCCGCGCCGACCAGGGCGATCACGAGCATCACCGTGCCGCTCGCCGCGAACAGCGGGTTCAGGCGCACGATCAGGTAGATCCCGGCCGTCACCATGGTCGCGGCGTGGATCAAGGCCGAGACCGGCGTCGGGCCGGCCATGGCGTCGGGCAGCCACGTGAAGAGCGGGAACTGCGCCGACTTTCCGCAACAGCCGCCGAAGAGCAAGAGCGCCGCGATCGCCATCTGGCCGGCCCGCTCGGGGTCGTGCAGCAGCTCGCCAACGCCCGCGCCGATGGCGCCGATCTCGAGCGTGCCGAACAGCCGCACGAGCAGGAACGTGCCGACCAGGAAGCACGCGTCGCCGATGCGGTTGACGACGAAGGCCTTCTGCGCCGCCTCCGCGGGCCAGCCCCGCTCGTACCAGAAGCCGATCAGCAGGAACGAGCACAGCCCGACGCCCTCCCAGCCGACGAACAGCCCGAGCAGGCTGGAGGCTAGGACCAGGACCAGCATCGCGAAGGCGAACAGGTTCATGTACGCGAAGAACTTCGCGAAGCCCGCCTCGGCCTTCATGTAGCCGACCGAGTACACGTGAATCAGGAACCCGACGCCGGTGACGACGAGCGTCATCGTGCTCGAGAGGGGATCGAGCACCATCGCGACCTGCGCCGAGAACGATCCCGCGCGGATCCAGTCCCAGGCGGGGCTGACCAGGATTCGCTCCTCGGCCGGCAGGCCGAGGAGCTGCGCGAAGCCCCACACCGAGAGCGCGAGCGACGCGCCGACCGCCGTGCAGGCGACCCAGGCCGCGGGCGCGAGCGGTCCGCGGGCCGCCGGATCGCGCCGGCGCACGCGCAGCGCCGCGAGGTGCAGCGCCCCGCAGATCGCGCTCCCGGCGAGCGGCAGGAGCGGGATCAGCCAGAGCCACGCGGCCGGCGGCTGGGGGGACGACTGCATCGCGCGCTCAGCCCCTCAGCTCGCTCGCGACCTCGGCGTCCACGCTCTGACGGAGGCGGTAGAGCGCGATCACGAGCGCCAAGCCGACCGCCGCCTCGGCCGCCGCGATCGCGATCACGAAGATCGCGAAGATCGGTCCCTGGAGGCTTGGGCTCCCGCCCGAGGAGTGCATGCGGCTGCCGGCCAGGAAGGTCAGGATGGCGGCGTTCAGCATCAGCTCGATGCACATGAGGACCACGATCACGTTGCGGCGCACGACGAAGCCGAGCACGCCGACGGCGAAGAGCGCCGCCGCGAGGAACAGGAGGTGCTCGGCCGGGACGTTCACGGGCGAGCTTCCTCGAGCACCTTCTCCGCCGAGTGGCCGCGCGCGCTGTCGAGGGCAGTCGGAAGCTCGCGGGTCGGGGCCGCAGGCCCGCGCTGGCGCTTGGCGAGCACGATCACCGCGGCCATGGTCGCGAGCAACAAGAGCGAGGCGGCCTCGAAGGCGAGCGAGTAGCGCCCGAAGAGCTGCGCCGCGATCAGCTCCAGGCGATCGATGCCGCCTTCGCTCACCGCGGTTCCCGCGGCCTCCGCCTCCATCAGCGCGGGCAGTCCCGCCGCGCGCGGCGCCAGCGGCGCCGCCTGGATCCCCGAGAGGGTCGCGCGCGCCGACACCAGGCCGACCAGCAGCACGAGTGCCGCGATCACCACGGCCAGCGCCGCGCGGCGGCCGGCGAAGATCTCCGGCGCCGGGGCCATTCGGATCT
>DATKBQ010000465.1:0-2029 GCA_035546375.1 Planctomycetota bacterium
GTTTGGCGCCGCCGACGGCGCTGGCGCTTCGCGCCCCTCCGGAGCGTGCTGGGTAGCACGCTCCTCCGGCTCGATGCTGTTTGGCGCCGAGGACGGCGCGCGTCGCCCGTCCGCGGACGGACGGGCTCCCGGGCTCCGAAACGCTGACCTGCATTACTCGGACACCCTCCTAGCTCCGGAAATGCTGGGTAGCATTTCAGAGCTAGCCATGTCTCCCGCCGAGCGCCTTCGGCACCGGCTCAGTCGCCGGGCGGGCGCAGGCGCAGCCCGACCCACTCGGAGGTCACCACCGCCTGGCCGCCCTCGTCGAGTCCCTCGACCCGCCAGCGATACGTAGCTCCGGGCGTGAGCTCGCGAACCAGCTCGGCCGGCGGCGCGAGCGCAGTGTCCGAAGAGAGTCCCGACCACACCTCTGCGTCGTCGCGCCGCACCACCACGCGGTAGTCGAGGTCGAGCGGCGGCGCTTGCCACCGAAAGGTCCCGATCTCGCGCACCTCGCCGATCGGCTCGAGGATCTGGAGCGTGGCTCCCCGCGTGACCGAGATCCGCTCCGTGGCGGGAGACCGCGGCGCGAGCAGGTTGTAGGAGAGGGCGACCGCGGCGAGGACGGCTGCCGTCGCCGCCAGCCAGGTTGCCGGCCGGCGCAGCGGCGGGCGCGGGCGCCACGGCGCAGGCCGGGCGTCGAGACGCCGGCGCGCCTGCTCCCAGGTCACGTCGTCGATCTCTGCCGGCGGCGCGAGCGCCGCCTCGGCGAGCTGCCGGCACGCGGCACACAGCCGGAGGTGCTCGCGCACCGCCTCCGCCTCGACGCCGGTCGCAGCGCCGCGCGCCACCTCGGCGATCCGCTCCGGATCGGGGCAGCGCGCACGCCGCGCCCGCAGCTCGCGCGCGATCTCCTCCAGCTCGGCGTCGAAGCGCGCGTCATCCATGACGGAGATCCTCTCGTCTTCGTTCTTCCTCGGCGCGCCGTTCCCAGGCCACCCGGAAGTTGCGCCGCCCGTTCTGGAGAAAGGAGCGCACCTGTTCGCCGCTCCACCCGGTGCGCTCGGCGATCTCGGCGTACGAGAGCTCGTCGACATGGCGAAGCAGGAAGACCCGCCGCTGGTGCGGCTCCAGGCGGTCGATGATCTCCATCGCGAGCGCGAGCGCCTCGCGCGACACCAACCGCCGCTCGGCGCCGGCCGCCGCGGCCGACGGCTCCGGCTCGTGCGCCGCCCGCTCGGCAACCTGGCGATGGCGCACCTCGTTGAGGCTCAAGTTGACCCCGATGCGGCAGACCCAGGCGACGAACGTCGTCCCCACGAAACGGTCGAAGCTCTGAAAGGCGCGCACGAAGGCGTCATGACACAGCTCCTCGGCCCGCCCCGGATCGCCGACGATCCGCAGGCAGACGGCCAGCACCCTCCGGCGCGAGCGGCGGTAGAGCTCCTCGAAGTAGCGGACCTCACCGCTGGCGCGCAGATGCTCCACCAGCTCCGCCTCACTAGAACTCTCCAGTCGTCTTCCAAACAGCATCGCGGGGTGGTGGCCGGCATTGTCCAACCCCCGCGCGCTCGAGGTCAAGGCGATCTCCTGATCCCTGCGATCTCCTAGGCGAGCGTGTGCGGGGCGCACCCGCTCGAAAGAAGAACACGCAGCAACGCCCGACGACACGAGACGGCGCGCTACCGGATGCCCCAGATTCCTCTGTGCACTCGTTCTGCCCTTCACCCGCGCGGCTCGCCCTGGAAGGTCTGATCGGCCGCCGTGCGCTTCCACGGCCGCGCGAACGGATGGCGGGAAATCCGTCGGCCTTGCGGCGAGGAGGTCGAGCTCGGCGTCGCGTGCGCACGCCTCGCCGCCCGCCGGCGGATAGGCTCAATCCTCCAATCGGAGCGGTGAGACGAAGCCGTCGGGCTTGACCACCAGGACGGAGCACGCGATCCGGTCGAGGATCTCCTCGGCGGTGTTGCCGATGAGAACGCCCGCGATCCCGGTGCGAGCGACCGTCCCGAGCACGAGCAGGTCGGATCCCAGCTCCGCCGACAGG
>DATKBQ010000466.1:0-2728 GCA_035546375.1 Planctomycetota bacterium
GCGCCCGCGCTGGCCCTCGCGATCCTCGCCGGGGCGCTGGTCCTCGCCCTCAGCGGCGCCGGCCCGGCGCGCGGCATCGCCGAAGGCTTCGCCTGGGTCTCGCGCGCGGATCGGTTCATGCACACGGTGCTCGAGTCGAAGCCGCTCCTCGGCGGCGGAGAGCGGGGAACCTCCGCGCTGTTCCTGGCGCTCGGCTACGGCGTGCTCGCGCTGCCCTTCGCCTGGGCGGCCGCGGCCTGGCTCGCCTTCCGCCGCGGCGAGCTCGAGCTCCTGCCGTGGGTGGTGGCGGTGCCTCCGCTCCTGGCGCAGGCCCTCGCGCAGCGGCGCTTCGCCGACGCCCTCGCCGTGCCGATGGCCGTCCTGCTCGGCTGGGGCTTCGCGCGGCTGGCGCGGCGCGCGCCCGCGGCGCTCATTGCCCCGGCCGGCCTCGCCCTGGCCGTGCTGGCGCAGCTCCCGAGCCTGGGCAGCGTGATCGAGGCGCGGGACACGTCCACGCGCTGGAAGGTCGGAACGCACGAGGACCACATCCTCGGCGAGCGCCGGCTCTTCGAGTGGCTGCGCGAGCACACGAGCGAGGGCGGCGACTACTCCGTGCTCTGCCACTGGGACCGCGGACACGCCATCGAGTGGATCGCCTGGCGACCGAGCGTGGCGACGAACTTCGGCAGCTACGTCGGCGAGGACAGCTACCGCGATCCCGCGCGCTTCTTCCTGGCCGAGGACCCCGATGCGGCGCGCGCGCTGCTCGAGCGCCGGCGCGTTCGCTACGTGGTCGCGCCCGCCGCGCTCGAGGCGGCGGTCGAGTCGATGGCGCGCATCGCCGGCGCGGACGGCGGCGAGCCTTTCACGGCCCCCCACGGCGGCCGCCAGGCGCCTTCCGCACGCTGGTGGCGCGCTCTCGGCGGCCGGCTCCTGCGCGGCGGTGCGGCGCCCGAGCCCGCCGGCGCGAACGGGACCGCTCCCGCGCCCGCGCTCGACTTCCTGCGCCTCGTGCACGTCTCGCCGTTCCGGGACGCGCGTTTTGCCCATCCGCGCGGCGGCGCGCAGCCGGCGGGCTTCGTCTGGGAGCGCGTGGCCGGAGCGCGGCTCGAGGCGCGCGGAGTGCCCGGCGACGAGCTCGAGGTGCGGATCGAAGTGCACTATCCCGGCGCGGCCTACTCGATCGTCTGGCAGGCCACGGCCATGGCCGACGGCTCGGGGCTCGCGCGCCTGCGCGTGCCCTACGCGACGGACTCGGCAAATGGCGACGGGCTCGCCCGCGCCGCCCGTTGGTCGCTGGGGGGCCGCGGCGGCGCGCTCGAGGTGCCCGCTCGCGCGGTGGTCGGCGGCGAAGCGCTGGTGCTGCCTTGAGCGGCGCGCGGATGGCGAAGAAGTGGGACCGCCCAGCTGCCGGCGAGCGCTATGCGCGCGAGCGCTTCCGCAGCGTGCGCGCGGCGCGCCGCGACCCCGAGCTCGCGCTGCGGCTCTTGCGCGAGCACGCCGCCGGCCAGGCCGGGCGCCCGCTCCTGGACGCGCCGTGCGGCTCGGGCCGGCTCTCCGCCGCCCTGGGCTCCCTCGGCGCGCCCGTGGTCGGCCTCGATGCGTCGCCCTCGATGCTCGAAGCCGCCCGCGCCGGCGGCTCGTCGCTCGTGCGCGCGTCGATCGAGCGCCTGCCCTTCGCCGACGCGAGCTTCGAGGCCGTGGTCTGCTGCCGCCTCCTCCACCACCTGCGTGGCGAGGAGCTGGAGCGCGTCGTGGGCGAGCTCGTGCGCGTCTCGGCGCGGATCGTCGTCGCCTCGTTCTGGGACGCCGGCTCGCTGCCAGCGTGGCGCGTGCGCCTCGGCCTGAAGCGTGAAGAGGGCCCCGCCGGGCGCGCGTCGATCTCGCGCGAGCGGATCGCCGGGATCTTCGCCGACGCCGGCGCGCCAGTGATCGCCTTCAGACCGCTCTTGCGCTTCGTCTCCGCCCAGACGTTCCTGGTCGCGCGCCGGCGCGAAGCACGCGAGTGACGGCCGCCGCACGGGCCCGCTTGGTCGTGCGCTCGGCCTCGGGCGATCGACTCGACTGCAGCGCAGTGGACGAGCGCACCGCGCGATCGGCCGCCGAGCTGGCGCTGTCCGCCGCCGCCGAGCCGCGAGCGGTGAGCCGAGCCGTCCAGCTCGACGGCATGGATGCATGGCTGAAGGCGAGCCCGCTGCGCGGCTCGGCGAGCTTGCGCTACAGCCTGCGGCGAATGCTCTTGCGCCTCGACGCCCCGCGCGAGCGCGAGTACGCCAACCTCGAGTGGCTGCGCCGGGAGGGGTTCCAGGCGCCGCAGCCCCTCGCTGCGGGGACGCTGGCGCGCGGCGGGCGCATCGTTTGGCAGTTCCTCTTGCTCGAGCGGCTGGAGAACGCGCGGCCACTGGTCGACTGCCTGCCGGGGGCGGCTCCGGCGGAGCGCGCGGAGCTCCTCGCCGAGCTGGCGCGCGAGGTGGCGCGCCTGCACGCGCTGCGCTTCATCCACCACGACCTCCACCTGCGCAACGTCCTGGTCGGCGCCGCTCCGGTTGCGAGCGACGCGCGCCGCCTGTGGTTCGTCGACGCCTGGCGCGGAGGCCCGGGCCACGGCCTGCGCGGCCCGGCCTACGACCTCGCCTGCCTCATGCTCCACGGCGAAGGCCTGCTCTCGCCGCTCGAGCGCGAGCGCTGGATCGAGCGGTACCTCGAGCAGCGCCGTGCCCATGGGCGGCCGGCCGCTCGCGCGCGCCTC
>DATKBQ010000467.1:0-4866 GCA_035546375.1 Planctomycetota bacterium
GGTCGACTTCCTGCGGCGCGTGGCGATGAAGACCCGCATCAAGCTCGGCGAGCGGCTCTTCGGCCGGCGCCTGACCCGCGAGCGCGTCGCGCTGCTCATGGAGACCGACACGATCGCCCACGCGGGGGGGTGAGCGGCCCCCGGAGGGACCGGCGCCACGACCCAGGCTCGCCTCCATCGGTGGAGCTTCGGCAGGCCCAACTGGACTGGCATGCGCATGATAATGCTCGGGTTGGGCCCATTCTGGGGCGGCGGCCAGCTCGCTCGAGGAGACCATGGTGCACCAGGGAAGCAACGGACACGGCCTGCCGCCCTTCGAGCCGTACCGCGTCAAGTGCGTCGAGCGCTTGCGGATGACGACCCGCGCCGAGCGCGAGGAGCTTCTCGCGCGCGCCGGACTCAATCTCTTCCGGGTTCCGGCCGAGGGCGTGCTGGTCGACCTCTTGACAGACAGCGGCACCGGCGCGATGAGCGACGAGCAGTGGTCCGCGCTGATGCGCGGCGACGAGTCCTACGCCGGCGCGCGGAGCTGGACGCGCTTCGAGGCCGCGGTCAGGGATCTCACCGGCTACGAGCACGTGATCCCGACCCACCAGGGACGCGCCGCCGAGTATCTGCTCTTCTCCGCGCTCGTCCGTCCTGGCGACGTCGTGCCGAGCAACACGCACTTCGACACGACGCGCGCGAACGTCGAGGCGCGCGGCGCGACGGCGATCGACCTGCCCTGTCCCGAGGCGGCCGACACCCGGAGCCGCTACCCGTTCAAGGGCGACGTCGACCTGGCACGGTTGGAGGCGTGCCTCGCCGAGCACGCCGGCCAGGTGCCGCTCGCGATCCTGACCGTGACCAACAACGCGCTCGGCGGGCACCCGGCGAGCCTCGCGAACGTGCGGACGGCGCAGCGCCTGTGCCGCCGAGCGGGCGTACCGCTCGTGCTCGACGCCTGCCGCTTCGCCGAGAACGTCGGGCTCCTGCGCGAGCGCGATCCCGAATATGCGGGCCGTCCACCGCGCGAAATCGCGCGCGAGCTGTTCGGCCTCGCGGACGGCTGCACGATGAGCGCGAAGAAGGACGGCCTCGCGCACATCGGCGGGTTCCTGGCCTTGCGCGACGGCGCGCTCGCCGAGGAGATCCGCCGCCGGATGGTGGTCACCGAGGGCTTTCCGACCTACGGCGGCCTCGCCGGCCGCGACCTCGAGGCGATCGCGCAAGGCCTGGTCGAGGTGCTCGACGAGGACTACCTCGCCCACCGCCTCGACACCGTGCGGCGGATGGGCGCGCGACTCGAGGCGCACGGCATTCCGATCGTGCGCCCCGCCGGCGGCCACGCGGTCTTCCTGGACGCGGGCCGCTTCCTGCCGCACGTGCCGCCCGCGCAGTTCCCGGGCCAGGCCCTCGCGATCGAGCTCTACCTGGAGGGCGGCTTGCGCACCTGCGAGGTCGGGAGCCTGCTGCACGGCGCGCGCGGCCGCCCGCCGCACGAGCTCCTGCGCCTGGCGATCCCGCGCCGCACGTACACCTGGAGCCACCTCGAGTACGCCGTCAAGGTCGTCGCGCGGGTCTGGCGGCGCCGGCGCTCGATCGGCGGCGTCGCGATCGAGGAAGCGCCTGAGGTGCTGCGCCACTTCAGCGCGCGCTTCAGCCGCTTGGCGCCCGCGCCGGCCGCACGTCCGGCGGCGGCGCGCGGTTCCTAGAGAAGTGCCCGCGGGCGGGGGCAGCCGCCGGGGCGCACGGATCGGAGGAAGAATGTCGATCGAAGGCTCTGCGACTCGGCCCGTCGAGCAGAGGGTATGGGGCACGCTAAACTCCAGGCCGTGGCACAGGACGACGCGAACCGGCTGACGACCATGAACATCTCCCTGCCGGAGTCACTCCGGGAGTTCGTCCAGCGCCGTCTCTCAGCGGGCTTTGGTTCGGAGAGCGAGTACGTCCGCCAGCTCATCCGCGAGGACCAGGAGCGCCTCGAGCGACAGCTCCTCGAAGAGTCCTCGGTGAAGGGCCTCGAGGAGAGGCGGTTCGACGCGGAGGCGGTTTCCGAGGCGGTCGCAGGCATCCGCGAGCTGCGCGAGGAGCTGCGCTCACAAGGAAGGCTCTCGAGTCTGGATGACATCCGAGCGGCGATCGACGAAGGCCGGATGTGAGCCGGTTCGTCCTCGACGCGGACGACGCCCTCGCTCTCTGCCTGGGCGAGGCCCCCTCTCAGCGTCCGGCGGGGACCTGCTGCTCGGTCGGATCGACGTAAACTATTGTTAATAAAGTAGTTAGCCGTCGCTACGAGTCAAAGGCGGAGGTTGACAAACGCTTGACTTAGCGCGACGATTGTCAACTGTCCATGCCCACACCGGCGCAGACACTCGGGGGCCGTATCAGGCGTGCGCGCCAAGCTCAGGGCTTGAGCCTCGACGACGTCGTCGCGCGCCTGGACCGATGCGTGACCAAGGCCGCGCTCTCGAAGTACGAGCTCGGGAAGTCGATGCCCGGTCCGACGATGTTGCGGAAGCTCGGGCGGATCCTGGAGGTCCCGCCGAGCCATTTCCTCGGGCATCCTGATGAGAGCGACGCGCGCGTCTCCTGGATAGTCCACGAGCGCCACCTGCGCCCGGGGAAACGCCGGCAGCAACGTATCCAAGCATTCGCCGAGCAGAGGGCGGAAGCCTTCCTCGGTCTGCTCAGGCTCCTCCATCCTGCCGAGCGGCCGCGCTTTCCCTCTCCGCGGCCGGTTGGCTCGCTGGAAGAGGCCGAGTCGGCCGCCCTAGTCCTGCGCAAGGAGTGGGGCCTTGGCTCGGGTCCCATCGAGCGCCTCGTGGAACGCGCCGAGGACTCGGGGACCCTGATCGTAGGTGGTCCCGAGGACGGCCGCTTCGATGCCATCTCCGGACGGACCGAGAGCGGGTTCCTCGTCATCGTCCTCGACCTCTCGAGACCTTCCAACAGGCTCCGACTCGACGTCGCGCACGAGCTCGGGCATCTGCTGCTCGACCGTGCCGGCAGCAGACCGAAGGAGGAGGAGATCCTCGCGCAGCATTTCACCGCCGCATTCCTCGTTCCCGCCGAGGCGGCTCGGCATGAGCTCGGCCGGCGGCGTGCCCACATCACGCGCGAAGAGCTGGAGCACTTGGAGCGCAAGTACGGATTCTCGGTGCAGGCCTGGATCCGCCGCGCGCGGGACGTCGGCATCATCACCGAGGCGGCGTACCGCCAGTGGCAGGTCGTGTTCCGCGCGGGGGCCCTGAACGTTCAGGAGACAGCCGGATATGGAGGTGAGGAAGAACCGCGCAGGTTCAAGCTGCTCTGCCTCCAGGCTCTCGCGGAGCGGCTCGTCGACTCGGCCTGGGTCGGACGATACTGCCCCGAGCTCGCGGGGCATCTGGCCGAGACCGAGGACTCGCGGATCCAGAAGCTCCTGCGGCTTTCGCCTGAACAGCGACGTCCGATTCTCGAGGCTGAAGCGGAGAACGCCGCCGAGGACTATGGGCGCGATCCCGAGGTGCGCGAGTGGCTCGATTTCGACGACGCGATCGATGAAGCAGGGAAGGACCCTCCGTGATGCTCCCTCCCCCAGCCTCGTCCCCGGTTCCTGTTCCGCGACGAGGCGAGATCTGGTTGGTCTCGCTCGATCCCTCCCGGGGATCGGAGATCGCGAAGACCCGTCCATGCGTCGTCCTCAGCTCGAATACGTTGCGCGCGCTTCCACTCCGAACGGTGGTGCCCATGACCGAATGGAAGCCCAAGCACGCACGGTTCTGGTCATGCGTCGCCATCGACTCCGATGGGAGGAACGGTCTGAGAAAGCCATCGGCCGCTGACGGGACTCAGGTGCGCTGCGTCGCACTGGAGCGCTTCAGCAAGCGGATCGGCGTCCTCGCGCCTGAGCTCCTGCGCGACATCGCCGACGCCGTGGCGCTGACGATCGAGGCCGTCTGACGGTCATGCAGGCGACCGGCGCGCATTGCGGGACGAGAATCCCCGCAACGCGCTGCCAGGTCGGGCGACGGCGTCGCGTCAGTGCGGAAGTTGCAGCGACATCGTGTAGCCGCTCGCATTTCCCGCCGATGGCGAGCGCTCGGGATCGACCACCATCCATCCGTCGCGCGGATCGCAGATTTCGAGCAGCCACCGGCCGTCGTCGCCGCGCAGCAAGCGCTCGGGCGTGCCTTGTGCCTTCAACAAGATTCGGAAGAAGTGCCGGCGCAGATCGGGGCCTCGCAGGCCCCGCGCCTCAAGGCGCTTCCACAGCGCGCCCCGGTCGAAAGTGACCTCGATTTCGATGTCGCCGAAGCTACCGCCGTGAGACCCGATGCCACCGTGATCGGCCCTGTACGCCAGTGCCAGCACACCGGGCCAGGTCATGAACGATGCGGAGGACATCGCGAGCGAGGCGACCACGTCGCCGCGCGAAGCGGCGACGATCTCGTCGAAGTCGAGCGGACCGGCCGGGTCGGCCAAGGTCACGCGCGCGCGAAGCTGCTCCATCGATCCCCATGCGTGGTTCGTGGCCATGATCCAGCGTCGCACGCGGGCGGCGAGCGCCACGTCCTCGATCTCGCGAGCGACGGCGGCCGTCAGGCGTGCTCGGCTGCGTGCGACGGCGGCGAGCGCGAGGAAGCGGTCGAACTCGGGAGTGCCGGCAGCCATGTGCCCGTCGGCGATCGACAGGGACGTGAGCGCGGCGGCGCAGCGCTGCATCTGTGGCGGATCCGGGCACAAAGCCCGCGAGTAGACGTCGAGCTCTTCCTCGAACAGGCGCCGCGCCTCGATGGCGACCACCAGGTGCCCGCCGGCACGCTCGAGCCACGTTCCGCCGGCGCCGGCGACCGCATGGCGCATCGCCGACTGCTCCGCTTCGCCGACCAGCTCGTCCCCCTC
>DATKBQ010000468.1:0-14241 GCA_035546375.1 Planctomycetota bacterium
GGCGCGCGCTCGAGCTCGGCCAGTGCAACGGGAGCGTAGGGGCTGCGTCGATCCTCGAGATCGCAGTGCAGCATGCCCAGCGTAGGCAGAGGCGAGCGCGGCAGCGCGAAGCGCGACAACGGGCTCTCGTGCACCCGCGCCGCCGGAAACGACCAGCCGATCAGCCGCACCAGCGGCTTTCCGCCCCGCTCGAGGACGCGCTCCTCCCACTCGCCGCGCCGGCCCAGCAGGTGGAACCCCTGGACCTGATCCGCGAGCCGCGGCAGCACCTCGATGTCGTGGTTCCCGGCGACGGCGCAGACCTCGATCCCGGCCTCGACGAGCTCGCGCACGCCGCGCTCGAGGATCCCGCTGGCCTCGAAGAAGTCGCGCTCGGAGTCGACCACGTCGCCCAGGAGCAGCACCGCGTCGACCTGCCGATCGATGGCCTCCCGCACGCAGAGCCGCCAAGCGGCCGCGGGCGTCAGGTCGGCCGGCGAAAGGCCCCGCTCGGCCAGCTCGAGCGGCAAACGGCCCGGCCGGCGACCCAGGTGCATGTCGCCGACGCACAAGAGGCGCGCTTCCATGCCGCGCATCTTAGGCGGCGCCCGGCGCACGTCCGATAGCCTCTGCGGGCCGCCGTAACCTACCCGGCGCTCGCCAAGCTCGGGCGCGCCGAGCCGGCCTTGTCCCCGCGACCCGCAGCCGTTGAAATCGACGCCATGACCGATGCCGTCCGGGACTCGTTCGACGAGGCGCTAGCCACCCTGAAGGCCTTCGTGGGTTCGCCCGAAGGACTGCCGAGCGTGCAGCGCTTCGTGGAGGCGGCCGCCGAAACCCTGCGCGCCGGCGGGCGCCTGATGTCCTGCGGCAACGGCGGCAGCATGTGCGATGCGATGCACTTCGCCGAGGAGTGGACCGGCCGCTTCCGCGACGACCGCCGCGCGCTGCCGGCGATCGCCTTCTCGGACGCGAGCCAGCTCACGTGCATCGCGAACGACTTCGGCTACGAGGAGGTCTTCGCGCGCCAGGTCGAGGCCCACGGGCGCCCGGGCGACCTCCTGGTCGTGCTCTCGACCAGCGGCAACTCGCCGAACGTCCTGCGCGCCTGCGAGGCCGCGCGCAAGGCGGGCATCAAGGTCGTCGGCCTGCTCGGCAAGGGCGGCGGCAAGCTCAAGGACCAGGTCGACATCCCGATCGTCGTCCCGCTCGCCCAGACCTCCGACCGCATCCAGGAGGTGCACATCAAGGTGCTGCACATCGTGATCGAGGCCGTCGAGCGCAGCCTGTTCCCCGAGAACTACCGCGCCTGAGGACTGGGTGAAGCGCCTCTGTGCTCCTGGCGGGTCCAACTCCGATGGCCCGCTGGTACATTGGCATGCACCCAGTCCGTGACCGAGCTTCAATGCTGACGACTACTGAAATCCTCTCCACGCTGCGCGGCCATCGAGCCCGATTCGACGAGCTCGGCGTGAAGCGCTTGGGCATCTTCGGCTCCTTCGCCCGCGGGGAGGCCCTTCCGGACAGCGACCTGGACGTCCTGGTCGAGTTCGAACGGACGACCTTCGACGGCTACATGGACTTGAAGTTCTACCTCGAGGATCTGTTCGGTCGGCGCGTCGACTTGGTACTCGCGGACCGGATCAAGCCGCTCCTGCGGGAGCACATCCTCTCCGAAGCCATCGAGGTCGCGTGATCCGGCACTCTATCGCGCAGTGACGTCGCCGGTCGCGGCCGGCTCGCTGGCCGGACGCGAGAGGGCGCGCAGGAAGGCGGCGAGCGAACGTTTCTCGCGATCGCTCAGCTCGATCGGCTGGAGGCGCGGGTCGAGGTTCGCGCTCGGGGTCCCGCCGCGGGCGTAGAACTCGACCACGTCTTCGAGCGACGCCAGGCTGCCGTCGTGCATGTAGGGGGCGGTGAAGGCGAGGCCGCGCAGGGTCGGGGTCTTGAAGCGGCCGCGGTCCTCGTCGCGGCCCGTGACGGCGTAGCGGCCAGGCTCGGGGACGCCGTCGAGGGAGCCCACGCCGGTGGCGTGGAAATCCTCGTCGGTGAAGTTCGGGCCGGAGTGGCAGCGCCAGCAGGCGCCCTTGCTCTCGTAGATCCACAGGCCCACGCGCTCGTCGGGGTCGAGGGCCGAGAAGTCGTTCGCGCGGAAGCGGTCGACGGGGCTGTCGCCGAGGCTCAGGCGGCGCACGAAGGACGCGAGGGCGCCCGCGAGCGACTCGCGCGCGGGGCCGGCGCCGAAGGCTTTGGCGAAGCTCTGCGCGTAGGGGCCGTCGCTCCGCAGCCGCTCCAGGGCCTCGTCGAGCGGCAAGGCCATCTCGAGCTCGTTCTCGATCGGCAGGAGCACCTGCGCCTCGAGCGAGTCGCTGCGCCCGTCCCACATGTGGTGGAGGCCCCAGCCGCGGTTGAACAGAGTCGGCGCGTTGCGCGCGGCGCGGCGGCCGAGGGCGCCGGGCGGAAGTGCCTCGCGCGAGGCGAAGCCGTGCTCGGGGTCGTGGCAGGAGGCGCACGAGACGCTGCGGTCGGCGGAGAGCAGCGGGTCGAAGAAGAGGCGCCGGCCGAGATCGACTTGCGCGGGGCTCGCGCCGTCGTCCGTCGGCTCGGGGAAGCCGCGTGGGATCTCGGTGTGCAGCGGCCGCGGAAGCCTGTCTTCGGGCAGCCGCGGCCGCTCGCCCTGCGGGGCCAGCGCGAACGCGGCTGCGAGCAGCGCGGCCAAGCGCGGCGGTCCTTGGAACGGGAGCATCCCACGCATCCTAACGCGGTGCCTCGGTGCGGGGCCCCAACCGAACGAAACCATCTCCGCGACAGTTCAACGACTTCCGTTACACGGCGGTTACGCACAGCTGCGTGTAGCCGCCGTGTAACGGAAGTCGTTGAACTGTCGCGGAGATGAATACGTTCGGAGATGAATACGTTGGCTAGAGCATCGTGCCCGCGGCGCACTCGCGAGCGTAGTCGCGCAGCGCCGGGTCGGCGTTGCCGCAGGTTTCGAGCCACTGCTCGATCGTCCTGGGCCCGTCGGGATGGCAAAGGTGCCCTAGGCCGTGCAGGGCGGCCTTGCGGCAGGTCTCCGAGTCGAGCGCGAGGATCCGGCACAGGGCCTCGAACATCGCCGCCTGCACGCGCGCGTCGTCCGCATCGCGCGCGGGGTCGCGGCCGCCGGGGCGGTAGTCCCACGCCAGGAGGTCCCACCACAGGAAGCAGGTCGTCTCGAGCGGCTCCTTCGCGAAGAAGTCGGCGAAGAGGTCGACCATCGCGTCGATCAGGTCCGCGCGCAGCTCCCACTCCAGCTCGTCGTCCCACAGGAGTCCCTGCAGGAAGCCGCTGTCGAGGCCGGCCGGGCCGAGGATCAGCCAGAAGCCTTGCTCGAGCTGCTCGCAGGTGAAGCGCTCGGCGATCGGCTCGGGCTCGCGGAAGAGCCGCGCGAGGTGCGCTGCTTGCACACGCGCGTCGTAGAACACCTCGAGCTCAGGGGCGTGGAACCACTCCGGCTCCCAGGGGCTGGCGGGAGTCGGGTGGTCGAAGACGAAGTCGACGAGCTCCTGGTAGGAGGCCTTGGTCAGATCGACGAGCACGGCGCGGTGGTTCCGGAGGTCATCTTACGCGAGCCGTGGACGCGCATGCGCAAGAGGGCCGGGGCCGGTGCCGGCTAGATCGAGTCCAGCCCCCACAGGAAGAGCGGCAGCGGCAGGCCGGTGAGCGCGAGACCCGTGGCGGAGCCCACCCGGGCGAGCTCCGAGCGGTCCTCCGCGGGCGGGAAGAGCAGGCGCACGAGGGCGGCGCCGTCGAGGGTGCAGGCCCCGGCGGGGCCGTGCAGCGTGACGCGCGCGGCTCCCAGGGGTTCGGACTCGACGTCGACCCGCGCCGCGGGGCCAAGGGATTCCGCGAGCAGCGCCGCGGCGGCCTCGGGGTCGAGCAGCTTTCCCATTCCCAGGATTCCCGTCGCGTCCCAGCAGCCGAGCTGCCGCAGCCGGCGCTGCAGCTCGCGCGCCGAAGGCGGGGTGATCAGGTAGTGGGTCGTGCCCTCGCCGCGGGCTTCGGCGCGCCCCAGGTGCTCGCGGCACAGCGCCAGCACGTCCTCGGGCGCGCCGCCCCACTCGTGGATCGTGCGCGCGAAGTCCGCGCCTCGCCCCAGGCAGGTGTACGCCGCGATGTCGCGCTCGCGCTGCAGGACGAGCAGCTCGATCCCGGGCCCGGCGAGCAGCTCCGCCGTCTCCTCGCCCGTGCGCTCCGAACGCTCGCGGTGGCGCGCGTACAGGCGGTGGATCGCCGCGAAGTCGTCGCGGCCCGCCGCGCGCACCACGCCTTCGGCGATCGGCAGGGCTCCGCGCGTCTGGGGCTCGAGCACGAAGTCCACCTCCGCGCCGAGCGGCTGGTAGCCACGGCCGCCGTAGAAGTCGGGATCGTCGGCCCAGAGCAACGCGAGCACGCAGCCGTCCGCCGCGAGGTCGCTCTCCGCCGCGTCCAGCACGCGGCTGGCGAGCCCGCGCCGGCGCCACGCCGGATCGGTGCTCACCGAGCCGATCAGCCCGAGCCGCACGCGCCGCCCGCCAGCGAGCGCGTCGCGCACGAGCACCGCGCACGCCGAGCGCACCTCGCCCGCCTCCTCGACCGAGTGCAGCCGCCCCGGCGAGCCCTCGCGGAAGATCAGCGGGTACTCGCCTTCGAGCGTGGCCCCGGCGCGCAGCACGCGCTCCATCAAGGCCCGCGCGCGGTGCCGCGCGTCGCTCGCACGCGGGCTCACGGCGCACCGCCCGCGCCACGCGGGGGAGCTTGCCGCTGCGCCTGGCGATACGCCTCGAGCAGGCTCTCCTGGAGCTCGCGCGCATCGGCGAGGGCCTCGCGGGCGCTGTCCACGGCGCCGGCGAGGTCGGCGGGCCCCGCCAAGGCTTCGCTGCGCCGCCTGAGCTCCAGCGCCCGCGCCTCGAGCGACTCGAGCAGCGCGCGGAAGGCCGGCGTGTCGGAGGCCGCCCCGGGGGTGCGGTTGCGCGCCGGCTCGATCGGTCCGGGCCCCCCTAGCGGAGCGCCCTTTATCGGGATCGGGTCGGCCATGGGCTGGAATCCTGCCTTATTCGGCCTCAGCGCAGGAAGTTCAGGAGCGTGTTCTGCAACAGGCGCAGGCTCGAGGCCTGGGCCAGCTGGAGATTCTGCTCGGAGCGGGTCAGCTCGAGCACGACCTGGCTGATGTCCGCGTCTTCCACGCTGGAGAGCACGCTCGAGAGCTGGAGGCTGGCGTCCTGGATGCGCTGCTCGAGGCTCGTGAGCCGCGCGCTGCGCGCGCCCAGGGTACCGGTCGCGACGAGCACGTTCTGCTGGTTGCGGTCCAGCTCGACGAGCCAGGTGTCCAGCCGAGCGGAGAGCCCCGCCGCATCCAACCCGTCCAGGTTCTCCAGATCGTCAGCCATCCCTTCGAGCGCGTCGAAGAGGTTGACCGAGCCGCCGTAGGTGACGAGCTCGCTCCCGGCGCGGTGGATGCCGCGCGTGTCGACGTGGGTCACCGAGCCCGTTACGGAATCGATAAGCTCCAGGTCGTCGGCTGCGAAGTCGAGCGTCGTCCAGCTCGCTCCGTCGATCGAGATCGATCCGGCGCCGTCGACCGTCGCGCTGAGGCCGGAGCCGTTCCAGGCGCTGAAGTCGAGGTGCAGCACCGATCCACCGTCGCTCGTGAGCGTCACGTCGAGCGCCGCCGGATCGCCAGCCGGCGGGATCGCCACCGCTACGCCGCCGTCGAGCTGGACGGTGCCCGCCGCGGCATCGACGCTCACGACGTGCGCTCCGAGGATCGTGTCGAGCGCTCCGCCCTGCACGAGCCCGACGCCCGCGGCGGCCAGCGCTGGCGGAGCGTTCGTCGCGTCGTGGCGCACCAGGAGGTAGTCGCGGCCCGTTCCCTGGTCGGCGCTCTTTCCGGGCGCCGCTCCGGTCAGGCCCGCGTACTGGGTCCCGCTGCGCTGCTCGGCGGCGAAGATCGCCTTTCCGGGCAGGTTGACCGGCACGCTCACGCCCAGGCCGACCAAGAGCTCTTGGCTGTCGCCGTTGCCCGTGTAGACGACCGACAACCTGCCGCCGGCCTTGGAGCTGGCGAAGGGCGCCACCCCCGTCGCCGTGCCGGCGAAGAGGTAGCGGTCGCCGAGCCTGGAGTTGGCGATGTCCAGGAGCTGGCCGCGGATCAGGCGGATCTCGCCCGCGATCACGCGCCGGTCCTCCGCGCTCTGGGTGCCGTTCATGCCCTGCAGGAGCAGGGCGCGCGCCTCGGATACGAGCCCCGCCGCATCTTGCAGCGCACCGCTGGACGCGTCGAGAGACGTCCGCCCGCTCTGCACCGCCGAGCGGTAGCGCTCGTCGCCGCTGATCTGGCGCCGGAGCGAGAGCACCTGCGAGGCTCCGACGGGGTCGTCGGAGGGCCGGTTGATGCGCTTGCCCGAGCCCACCTGCTCCTGGGCCCGCACCATGCGCGCCAGGTTGGCGAAGAGACCGCGCTGGACCTGCGCGAACGTCGAAGCCTGAGTCGGTCGGATCATCGCTCTACACCAAGCGCAGGAGCTCGTCGTTCAACTGGTTGACCACGCGCACGAACTGTGCGGCGGCGTTGTAGGCCTGCTCCTGCTCGATCATGCGCACCAGCTCCTCGTCGACGTTGACGCCCGAGACCTGGTCGCGCCGCGCCTGCAGCGTGTCGAGCAGGAACTGCTCCGCCTCGCGCGTGCTGGTGGCCGACGCGATCTCCAAGCCGACGCCGCTGATCATGTCGCCGACGCGCTCGCCCAAGGTCAGCCCGTCCAGGGTCGCGACCTCGCGGCTCTCGAGCGCCAGGAGCGCCAGCAGCCCGGAGGCGTCGCCGGAGGCCCCCGAGATCGAGCTGGCCAGGAGGAATGGATCCTTCTGGATGTCCGCGCGCACGCCGATCGACTCGGCGCCGGATCCGGTGAACAGCGCGTTGAGCCCCAGGGCGGGAAGCACGTCCGACGTGTCGGAGTCGGCGACGACGTCGAGCCGGAACACGTCGTTCTCGGTGCGCGAGAGGCTGCCGAAGCCGAGCGTGAGCTTCACGCCGTGCAGGACCTCCAGCTCCGTGCCCGGCAGGTAGCCCTCGCCGACGTCCAGCGCCGCGACCTGCGCCCCGGATTCGTCGTACACCTCGATCTTGAGGCCGGGCGTCGTGCCGATCACGCCGTCCATGCTCGGCTTGAAGGTCAGGACGCCGTTCGCCGCGCCGGTGTAGGACCCGGAGATGCGCGCATCGACGGAGGTGTCGCTGCCCTGCACCACCATCGGCGAGCTCCAGCCCAGCGCTCCGAGCGCCGTGCCGCCGGCGAGCGTGAAGCTCGCCGCAGCGCCGGCCCCTTGCGTCTGCAAGACCAGCCGGCCGCCGACCGCCGAGGCGACCAGGCCGTTGGTCTGCACCAGCGGATCCGCGTTGATCGCAGCGGCCAGCTCGCTGGCCGTCGCCTTGCCGATCTGGGCGAAGGCGGCTCCGTCGAAGGTCACCGTCAGCGGTCCGGATGGCCCGACCAGGTCGAGCGTGTCGCCGTCCGCGAGCGCGAACGGGCCCGTCGAGTCGGTGGCGAGCGAGGCGCGGCCGCCGCCGAAGCTGCCGATCGGATCGGGGTCGGGGTCGAGCCGCGGGCTGAAGTCGAAGCCGTAGCCAACGTCGGCGAAGACCTGGACGCGTCCCTGACCGTCGAGGATCGCCGAGAGGTGCGGGATCGCGCCGAGCTGGCTCAAGAGATCGCCGACCGTCGTGCGCGACGCGTCGATCGCGATCCGGCTCTTCTCCAGCGCGCCGGTCTTCGAGTCGCTGACGTTGACGTACAGGACGCCGCTCTTCACCTCGAAGGGCAGGCCTGCGTTCGCGAGCAGCTCGTCGGTGAGCTGGCCGTCCTTGTCGAGGTCGATCACGCGGCTGTCGCCGACGAGGGCACGGAACGGTCCGTTGCCCGCGATCTGTGTGCTGTGGACGCGGTTCATCTCCAGGATCAGACCGCGGGCGAGCCCGTCCACCTCCTGCGCCAGGTCCGGGAGGAAGCTCTCGAGGACGTTCAGGAGCCCGCCGATCTCCCCGCCGCCGACCTTCAGCGGCCCGCTCTCGCCCTTGATCCGGATCGAGAGGTCGCCGCCCTTGGGATCGCCGGAGAGCTGCAGCTCCTGGACCGTGGTCGGGCTGACCAGCATGCGCCCGCCGATCAGGACGCGCACCGCCCCGCGCGGATCCTCGACCACCTTGAGGTCGACGAGCCGCGAGAGCGACTTGATCGCCTCGTCCCGGCGGTCGCGCAGGTCGTTGGCGCTCGTGATGCCGGTCTCGGTGTTCAGGATCTGGCGGTTCAGGTCGCCGATCTGCTTCGCCAGCACGTTCACCTGGTCGACGTACGCGCGCATCTGCGCCACCCCGTCCTGGCGCAGGCCGCCGAGGTTCGAGGCGAGCTGGTTGAACTGCGAGCTCAGCTCGAGTGCGGACTGCACGGCGACGCTGCGCAGGACCGGGTCCTCCGGGGCGCTGGAGAGCGTCGAGAGGCCTGCGAAGAACTTCTGCAACAGCGCGCTCACGCCGGTCTCGCCGGAGCGGCCCAGCAGCGCCTCGACGTGCGACATCGAGCCCAGACGAGCGTCGAGTCGGCCGAGCGAGGAGACTTGCTGGGAGAGCCGCGCCTGGAGCAGCGTGTCCACGGTGCGGCGCACGACGTCGGCCTGGATGCCCGTCCCCAGCATCACGCCGCGCATGCGCATGCCCGCCGACGGCGAGACGTGCAGGTTCTGGCGCGAGTAGCCCGGGGTGTTCGCGTTGGCGATGTTGTGCCCGATCGTGTCGAGCGCCGCCTGCGCGGTCAGGAGCGACTTGAGGCCGATGTTCAGGGCGATCCCGGCCATGCTCAGGCCTCCGCGTCCAGGAGCGCGCCGGCGCAGGCGAGGCGCGCGCCGCCCTCGCCGCCGAGTAGCTCCTCGAGGATCTCGGCGTTCAGGCGCTGGTGCAGCGCCGCCGCCGAAGTGACGCGCCGCGCCAGTCGCGCCACGCGGCCCGCGTTCTGGCGCATCTCGGTGCGCTGGCGGCCGAGGCGCTCGCCCTGGGCTCCCGCGCGCTCGACGATGCTGGAGAGCGTGAGCGCGGCCGGGCTGACGTTCCACAACCCCCCGAGCTGGCGCAGCAGGAGCCCGCGGCGCTGGGCGCGCGGAGCCCCCGATCGCAGCTCGACCTCCAGGGCCCGCGTGCGCTCGAGGATCTCCGCCGGCGCGCCCGCGGCGACCGCGCGCGCTTGGGCCTCGAGGCAGGCGAGCTGGCGCTGCTGGGCGGCGATCTCCTCCTGGACCAGCGCCTCGAGCTGGCGCAGGAGCGCGGGCAGGGCGCTCACCGCTCGCCTCCGGCTGCTTGCGACTGGGCCAGCGCGGCGGCCTTCTCGCCCAGGCTGACCCGGATCGAGCCGGCCAGGTCGAGCGCGCCGCTCGCGGCCAAGGCCTGGCCGAGGTGCTCGTCGAGCCAGCCGTCGAACACGTCCGCGCCCGAGCCCGCACCGAAGAAGCCCTCCGGCAACGCGCGGCGCATCTCCTTGACGAGCATCGTCGCGAGCAGCGACTCGAAGCCCTGCGCCGCTTCGCGAGCGTCCTTCTCGCCCGCGGCCGCGCGGGCGCGCTCCGCCAGCCCGTCCATGCGGGCGCGCGCGGCCAGCTCGGCCAGCCGCCCGCTCTCGCCCCCCCCAGCCTCGATCGCCACGATCCCGCCGCTTGCCATCACATCCTCTCGATCTCGGCCAAGACCAGGCCGGCTTGGGACATCGCCTCGAGGACGCCGATCAGCTCGCGCGGCGTCGTGCCGAGCACGTTGAGCACCTCCACGACCTCCTGGAGCGTGACCGCGCCGGGCACGGCGACGAGCGCGTGGTTCTCCTCGCTCACGTCGATCTCGGTGCGCGGCAGGATCTCGGTGGTCCCGCCGGAGAGCGGCGCGGGCTGGCTCGCCTCCGCGGTCTCGGCCACCGTCACGGTCAGGGCTCCGTAGGCGACCGCGCCGGGGCGCAGCCGCACTCCCTCGCCCATGACGATCGTGCCGGTGCGCTCGTTGATCACCACGCGCGGCACGCCGTCGGGCTCGATCTCGCGCTCGAGGATCGACTGCAGGTAGGCCACGTGGACCGACTCCGGCAAGTCTGCCGGGACTCGCACGCGCACGGTCCGCCCGTCCGAGGCGACCTCGGCCGCGCTCGGGTAGACCTCGTTGATCGAGTCCGAGATGCGCACGAGGTTGCCGAACGATCCGTGCGCGGCGCGCGCGTCGAGGTAGATGTAGCCGTGGTCGGACACGACCCGGCTGGGCACGCCGCGCTCGACCTTGCCGCCGCCGGGGACGACGCCGACGGTGACGTGGTTCTTCGTCGCGCTCGCCGCCGCGCCCTCCGCCAGGTAGCCGCCCACGTCCACCGGCCCGAAGGCCGTCGCGTAGACCATGGATCCGGAGAGGTCGGTCAGCTCCGCGAGCGCGAGCGTGCCGCCTTGGAGGCTCTTCGCGTCGCCGAGCGTCGACACGCGCACGTCGATGCGCCGGCCGGGCTGGATGCCCGCCGGCAGGCTGGCCTCGACGCGCACCAGCGCGATGTTCTTCGGCGTGAGCTGCGTGGGGTCGATCTTGACGTTCTGGGAGAGCAGGAGGTTCTGCAGGAGCTGGCGCGTCATGTTGACCGAGTCGCCGGTGCCGGCGAGGCCGGTCACGAGGCCCACGCCCACCAGCGCGTTGTCCTCCTGCCCGCGCACCTCGACCAGCGCGCCGACGCGGGCGAGGACGCGGGCCGCGCCCTTGCCCGGCTCGGCCGCGAAACGCGGCGTGATGCCGGCGCGCGAGCTCGAGCGGGCGCTCGGCTGCTCGGGAGAGCGCAGCTCGCCCGGCGCGACGACGGTCCTCGGGACGCCCGGTTCCTGGAACACGGGTGCGAGGAGCAAGACCAAAGTGCTCAGCATGGAGTGGACTCGTCAGTGGCTGCGAAAGGTCTCAGAAGGGCCAGATCCAGGCGATCGCGCTGTGCACCCAGCCGCCGAGCCCGTAGCGGTTGGTGTGGCGGGTCATCGGGCCGCACCCGCGGTAGACGATCTCGGCGTTGGCGACCAGCTCCGACTGCACCGTGTTGTCGGCGCGGATGTCGTAGCGGCGCACGATGCCGGTGAACTCGATCAGCTTCGTCTCCTGGTCGATGCGGATCTCGCGTCGGCCGCTGATCACCATGTTGCCGTTGGGCAGGGTGTCGACGACGATCGCCGCCAGCCGCGCGGTGAACGCGCCGGACTTCTGGTAGTTGGCGCTGCCGATGAAGCCGTCCGAGGAGTCGGCGTCGATCTTGGGCAGGACGTTGAATGCGTTCGGCTTGACGTCGAACAGGTTCAGCTTGTAGTTGAGGTTCGTCGCGCGCGAGAGGTCGGTCGCTTCCGCGTTCTTGACGCTCTGGATCTCCGAGATGACCACCGTGACGATGTCGCCCTTGCGGAAGGCGGTCTTCTCGGCGATCAGCCCGCCCGGTCCGCGGTCGGGGTCGTAGATCGAGCCGGCGCGGCCCTGGGCCGCGGCGCCGCCGGCGAAGAGCACGGCGCCGAGCACCGCGAAGAGCACGTGCTTCATGGATTCAGGCCTCCCAGGTCGATCCGGACCAGGCCGCGCCCCGCGACGACGCCGGCGAGCGTGCGCTCGCTGCCCGGAAAGGAGACGCGGACGCGGTCGCCGAGGGCTCCTGCCTGCTCGGCCACCGCTCCGAGCCGGGCGCAGACGGCGCCCTTGCGGATCTCCAGGGAAAGCGCGTCGCCGCGCTGGACGATCGAGGGCCGCACTACGTCGAGCTCGACCAGCGGCTGACCGGCGGCCAGGTCGCGCACCGCGCGCGAGCCGGCGAGCATCTCCGCGCCGAGGGGACGCGGCGCGGCGGGGCCGCCCGCGGCCGGCGCGGGGACTCGCCGCCGCACCAGCATCTCGCGCGTGATCGTGTCTCCGGCGCGCACGGGCCGCGTCAGGACGTCGAGCTCCTCCCAGAGCTCGACCTTCCAGGTGGTCCACACGGTGCGGTAGGGCTCGCCGTCGACGAGCACGCGCACGGGGACGGTGAGCAGCCCGCCCTGGAGGGCCGAGCCCGAAAGCACCGAGCGCAGGCGCGCCGCCTCGCGTCCTGCTGGCACCTCGATCGAGGCGGAGCGCGCTACGAGCTGCGCCGAGGCATCGCGAGCGCCCAGGTGGCGCCGCAGCTCGGCCTCGGCCGCGGCGTCGATGGCCTCGCCCTCGAGCCGCTCGACCTCCGGCCACACGCGGCAGGCGCTGGAGCCGGCGAGCGTCAGCGCGACGCCCGGCGCGGCCAATCCCAGCTCCTGGCGCAGCCGCTCGGCGGTGAAGAGGCGGCTGTAACCCGGCGCGGGGGCGTAGCCCAACTGTGCCGCGGCGATGCGCTCCACCTCGGCCGCGTCGTCGCCCTCGACGAGCGCGAGCTGCCCGAGGGCGACGACGGAGCCGCGCACGCGCGCCTCGGGCGAGAGCGTCACCGTGACGCCGCCGAAGCTCAGGATCGCGAGGGTCAGGATCATGGGCCGCCTCAGCGCACCATGTTGTTGACTTGCTGGAGCATCTCGTCGCTGACCTTGATCGCGCGGCTATTGATCTCGTAGTTGCGCTGCGCGAGGATCAGCCCGACCAGCTCGTCGACCACCTGCACGTTCGAGCGCTCGAGATAGCCCTGGCGCACGAGCCCGGTGCCGTCGAGGCCGGGCGTCGCCTGGGCCGCGCGACCGGAGCTGGCGGTCTCCGAGAACAGGTTCCCGCCCTGGGCCTTCAGGCCGGTCGGGTTCGGGAAGCGGAAGAGCGAGACGTTCGTGACCGTCTCGGGCGAGCCGCCTTCCGTCTTCTGGACCGAGACGGTGCCGTCCTCGCCGATGATCACCTCGATCGCGTCGGAGGGGATGCGCACCGGCGGATCGAGCGGGTAGCCCTCGGCCGTGACCAAGGTGCCGCTGCCGTCGGGACGGAAGCTCCCGTCGCGCGTGTAGCGGTAGTCGCCGCTGCCGAGCAGCACGCGGAAGAAGCCCTGGCCGGTGATCGCCAGGTCGAACTTGCTGCCGCTGGGCTGGATCTCGCCCTGCTTGAAGATCTTGACCGAGCTGGCGATCTCCGCGCCGCTGCCGACCTGGAGCCCGGTCGGCGTCATGGCGCTGGCCGCCGTCGGCGCGCCCGGCTCGCGCAGGGTCTCGTACAGCATCTCGCGGAAGGCCAGCTCGTTGCGCTTGAAGGCGGCGGTGTTCACGTTCGCGATGTTGTTCGCGATCGTGTCCACCTGCATCTGCTGCACCTTCATGCCCGAGGCGGCGGTCATCAGCGCGCGGATCATCCGGTTCCTCCCTAACCGCGGGCCGTCAGCCGGCGGTAGCTCTGGTCGATGGCGGTCATCAGTCGCGAGGCAGCCTCGAAGCTGCGCTGGACGGCGATCAGCGCGACCATCTCGTCCACGGCCGAGACGTTCGCGCGCTCGAGGTGCCCCTGGCGCACCTCGGCCTCGTGCGGCTTCGCGACGAGATCTGCGGGCGCGTGCAGGTAGCCGCGCCGGTCGAGCTCGAGCCGCGAGCGGTCCTCGAAGTCGGCGATCTTCAGCCGCCCGACGCGCCGCTCGCCCTGCCAGATCTGCCCCTCGGGATCGACCGTCGGCTCGACCGCCTGGGGATCGATCGCCCCGCGAGCGCCGTCCCAGGCGACGGGATAGCCCTCGAAGGAGACGAGCACGCCCGCGCCGTCGATGTGGAACTGGCCGTTGCGGGTGTAGGCTTCGCCCGAAGGCGTCTCGACCGCGAAGAAGCCCCGGCCCGCGAGCGCCAGGTCGTAGGTGCCGCCGGTCGGGCGCAGGACGCCCTGGGAGAAGTCGAGCGCCGTGCGCGTCGCGACCTGGCGCTGGACGCGGCCTTGCAGGACGGCGTCGAAGCTCTCGGTGGCGCTGCCCATGCGCTTGTAGCCGGTCGCGCTCAGGTTCGCGAGGTTCGCGGTGATGGCGTCCATGCGCCGTTCGGCCGCGTTCATCGCCGCCACGCCGCTGTAGAGCCCGCGGTTCACGCGGGGTGGGACGCAACGGAAGGGCCAAGCCAGCGGGGGACGGGTGTGGGCGCGTCGAGGAGTGCGAGCAGGAATTGCTTGCCGGAAGATCGCGCCGGGATGGAAAGAAGTTCCGAGAGGAGATCGAGGTTGGGATTCGGCGGGGAGCGCTTCAGGCGTCCGGTGTTGGCGGTGTGATCCGTCGAGGCGCAAGCCTACAGGGGCGCCCT
>DATKBQ010000469.1:0-2170 GCA_035546375.1 Planctomycetota bacterium
GGCGCGTGTATCGGGCTCACTCGCCGCCGCTTCGCGCGGGCAGCCAGAGGTCGAGCAGGACGCCGCACAGGGCCAGGGCGAGCAGCGCGCAGTAGACGGCGCCGGCGATCGCGAGCGGCGGCACCCAGGCGTCGCTCCAGCGCGCGAGCCACCAGCAGGCGAGGTCGGCCAGCAGAGCGAGGCTGGCGAGCATCGCCACGCCGTGGCGCAGCGCGCGCGGCCAGCGCGTCGCGAGCCACAGCGCGCCCGCCGCCAGCGTCACGAGCGCCAGCGTGAGCGCGTGCGTGTGCGTCGAGGCGGTCAGGATCTCGATCGAGGTCGGCTCGACTTGGCGCGAGATCGCCAGCTTCTGCACGTCGTCCCAGTACTCCAGCGGAAGCGTGCGGCCGATCCCGCCCCCCTCGCTCGCGGTCCTCGCGTGGCAGAGGGTGCAATGCTCCGCCAAGACCTCCGCCGGCGCCGCCTCGCCCAGCTCGAGGCTGTCGTAGTCCTCGGAGATGCGCGCGGAGGCGAGCCACTCCAGGAGCAGCGCGCGCTGGGCCTCGGGCAGATCCGGCGGATGCCCGCGCCGCAGGGCCGCGACCAAGGGAGCGGTCGTACGGATCCCGCTGTAGGCGCCGCGCAGGTCGTCCAGTGACATGCGCGGGTCCTCGTCGCGCCCGTGGTGGTGGTAGGCGACATGCGCCACCGACGCGGCGAGGCCGCCGAGCGTGACCAGGACCAGCGCGCTGAGCGCGATCCGCAGCGCCACGGAGAGCTCGCGTAGCCTCGGCACCGCTCAGTCCTGCCGCAGCTCCGAGGGGTCGATCGCGACCTCCGCGCCGGTCGCGATCGCGCGCTGCGCGGCGAGTGCGACGAGCGTCGTCCGCAACCCCTCGTCCGCGCTGCAGGCGGGCGGCTTGGCCTCGGCGATGCTGCGCACGAAGTCCTCGAGCGCGTAGTAAAGCGGGGTTTGGGGCAGCCCGACGCCCTCTTTCAGCTTGCCCTGTGCGGCGAGCTTGGTCGCGTCGGCGATCAGCGTGATGCCCTCGTCGTTGTGGAACTCTTGGCGGTTGGCGTACACCTCCCAGCCCTGGGTCGGCGCGTCCGCCTCCTTGAACATCCACCCGGCCGTCCAGGCCAGCTTGATCGTCGCCATGCTGCCTTCGAGGAGCTCGTAGCGGCCCTCGAAGGAGCTGGCGAGCGTCGCGCTCCAGGAAAGGTGCACGCCGTCCCCGAAGTCGAGGTCGCACCAGGCCGTGTCGGGCATCTTGCGCCCGTCGTCGTAGAGGCGGATCGCGCCGCCGCCGCGAGCGCCGATCGGGTAGCGCCCGAGGAACCAGTGCACCACGTCGAGCTGGTGCGATCCCAGCTCGCCCATCAAGCCGGTCGAGACCTCGGGATCGAGGTGCCAGTTCAGCTCGGCCTCGCGCTCGGGGCTGGAGGAGGGCGTGCGCCACGAGGTCTTCTTGTTGGTCTGCGCGCGGAGCAGTGCCAGCTCCTGCAGCGTCCCCGAGCGGACGAAGGAGCGTGCCAGCGCGTAGATCGGGTTCGAGCGCGCCTGGTAGCCGCACTGGAAGAGCCTCCCCGACTCGCGCGCCGCCTTCGCGATCGCCTTGGCGTCCTCTGCCGTCGCGGCGAGCGGGGCCTCGCAGAAGACCGCCTTGCCCGCCGCGAGCGCGTCGAGGCAGACCTCGCGATGGAGATGGGTCGGCGTGGCGACGACCACGCCGGCGAGCTCCTTCTCCTTTTCGAAGAGCTCCGCATGGCTCGCGTAGCCGCGCGCGCCTTGCACGCGTCGCAAGCCCGACGCGAGCCGCGACTCGTCGGTGTCGCACACCGCGGTGACGCGCGCCGCATCGAGCGTCGCCAGCTCCCCCAGGATCGCGCGGCCCTGCCGGCCGGCGCCGACCAAGGCCAGCGAGACCGGCTCGGCCACTCGCGGCGGGGCCGCGAAGAGCTCGGGCACCAGCGCCAGCGCGGCGGCGCCGCCGGCGGCGCGCGCCAGGAACTCCCTGCGGTCGGGGGTGCTCACGCGCTCCTCCGCGCCGCGAGGCGGAACGGCGAGGGCCGCGCGCCGAGCTGGACGGCGCCGTCCGCGCGCAGGACGAGCGCCGAGTAGCCGGGAGGCAGCTCGGCCGCGGCCTCCTCACCGCGCCCGGCGAGCACGCACAGCGCCGTCGACCAGGCG
>DATKBQ010000470.1:0-5014 GCA_035546375.1 Planctomycetota bacterium
CAGCTCGTCCAGCTCCGCGCAGCTCACCTCGAAGTCATCGCGCAGGCTCGCGTGCGACGCATCCATCGCCTCGCCGAACACCCGCCCATCCCCCGCGACCAGCGCCGCGCGCGCGCGCCGCACCCGCTCGCTCTCCGTGACGACGTGCCGGAACCTGCGCAGCAAGCCCGCATCCAGCACCCTCTCCGCGGCCGCGACGAGCTCCTCCGCGCTCCGCGCCTGGACCATCTCCACCCAGCTCCGCGCCCCACCCGCCGCGGAATCGGCGCTGACGCGCCGGAACGCCTCCTCGCACTCGGCGCGGCGGCGGTTGTACGCCTCGCGCGCCGCTCCCGACTTGTCGGCGCGCACGCCGCTGTGGGCGACGACGAACCGCCAGCCGTGCGGCACCGGCAGCGCCTCGACCCGCAGCGGCGCGAAGCGCACGTGCAGCGCGCACCCCTCGACCCCGGCGAGCGACGCCGCTTGGTCCATGCCGCCGCCCTGGGTGCCGACGTAGCGCTCGCCCTCGGCCAGGAGCTGCGCCAGCTCGAGCGGCTCGAGCGACACGCCATTGGCGGCGCATGAGGCCAGCGCGCAAACGATGACCAGCGCGGCCGACGAGGACAGCCCCGCGGCCGACGGGAGGTCGGAGGACACCGCGCCGTCGAAACCTCGAAGCGGCCCGAGGCGGCGCACGAGCGCCTGCCCCGCGGCCTTGGCGTAGTTGCCCCAATCCCCGGAGGGAAAGGGCTCGATCCGCGGCGACAGCTCGAGCTCGCGGGGCGCGAAGCTCGGATCGAGGTTCACCAGCCGCACGCGCGCGTCGTCGCGCGGGCGGAACAGGAGCGAGACCCCGAGCTGCACCGCCATCGGCATGACCGGAAGATCGCAGTAGTCGACGTGCTCGCCGATCAGGTTGACGCGCCCCGGCGCGAAGGCGAGCCGGCGCTCGCGACCCGCCCCGCGCGCATCGAAAGCGCGCTCGAAGAGCCGCTCGAGCGCCGCGCCGGCAGGCTTGCTGGGCTCAGGCGGCAAGTGCGCGCGCCCGCTCCAAGGCCTCGGGGACGCTCGTGCAGACCATCAGCCTTCCCGGATCCCGCGCCCACGGCGCTCCCGCCAGCACGCGCGCCGGCTGAGGCCGCACGCCGGCCAGGATCACGAGGATCCCCGAGCGGTGCAGCCGCGCGACCGTCGACTCGAGGTTGACCATGCCCGTGGCGTCGATCGCCGTCACCGATTGGATGTCGAGCACGACCACGCGCGTCTCGCCGGCGATCGAGTGCAGCGCGCTCATCGCCTTCTGGGCCGCCCCGAAGAACAGCGGGCCGGCGATCTCGTAGAAGAGCACGCCGGGCGGGAGCGGCACGGTGAGGTGCGGGTGCTCTTCCACCAGCCGCACCTCGCTGACCTCGGCCATGCGCCGCATGAAGAGCAGCGCCGCCAGCACGATCCCGGCCGAGACCGCCACCACCATGTCGAAGACCACGGTGAGGAAGAGGCACGTGAGCAGGACGAGCACGTCGCTGCGCGGTGAGACGCGCACGGCGTGCACCAGGTGCTTGGCCTCGCTCATGTTCCAGGCGACGACGAGCAGGAGCGCCGCGAGGGCAGCCATCGGCAGGTAGCCGAGCAGCGGCGCGAGCGCCAGCACTGCGAGCAGCACCACGCCCGCGTGCACCATCGCCGCCACGGGCGAGCGGGCTCCGGAGCGGATGTTCGTCGCCGTGCGCGCAATCGCGCCGGTAGCCGCGATGCCGCCGAAGAACGGCGCGACCAGGTTGCCGGCGCCCTGGGCGAAGAGCTCCGCGTCGGGGTCGTGCTTGGTGCCGGCCATGCCGTCGCCCACGACCGCCGAGAGCAGCGACTCGATGGCGCCGAGCATCGCGATCGCGAAGGCCGAGGGCGCTAGCGCGCGCAGGAGCTCGAGCGAGAGCCCGAGCGGCGCTCCGTCCGGCCCGGCCAAGTTCCAGGGCAAGACGAAGAGCGGCGGCATCTGCGGGATGCCGCGCCGCACGGCGCCGCCCAGGGTGTAGCTGAAGCGGTCGCCGATGGTCGCGGCGTGGAAGCGGGGCAGCCAGGTCCCCGCGAGCCAGGCCACCGCCGCCGCCAGCGCGAGCGCGACGAGCGGCGCCGGGAGCTTGCGCGTCACGCGCGGCCAGAAGAGCAGCACGGCGAGCGTCAGCGCGCCGATCGCGAGATCGGCCAGGTGCGCGCTCGGCAGCGCGCGGGCGAGGGCGACCAGGCGCTCGAGGTAGTGCTCGGGGTTCCCGGCGACTTCCAGGCCGAGCAAGTCCTTGATCTGCAGCGTAGCGATGACGATCGCGATGCCGGCGGTGAAGCCGGTGGTCACCGGGTAGGGAATGAACTCGATCAGCCGCCCCATGCGCGCAAGGCCCATGGCGACCAGCAGGAGACCGGCGAGCAGCGACGCGACGCACAGCCCGCCGAGACCGAAGCGCGCCGCGATCGGCGCGAGGATCACGACGAAGGCCGCCGTGGGGCCGGACACCTGGCAGCGCGACCCGCCGAGGAGCGCGATCACGAAGCCCGCGACGATCGCCGTGTACAGCCCGTGCTGGGGCGGCACGCCGGAGGCGATCGCCAGCGCCATCGAGAGCGGCAGCGCGACCACGCCGACCACCGCGCCGGCCAGCAGGTCGGCGCGCAGGTCGCGGCGCGAGTAGCCGCCGCTCAGCGCCTCGCGCAGGGCCGCGAAGGGCCGCAGCTCGATGCGCGGGAGGAAGAGCGCGGAGGGCTCGGGCGGGCGCGGGGTCATGGGAGGGCTGGGCAGCTCGGATCGGCGGCGGCACGGCGGTTGGAGTAGCTGGGAAGGGTCGCGGGGTAGCCGTGGATTCACTGCGAGCGCGGAGTGTATCGGCGGACGTCGAGAGCGTAATGGAACGGAGAGAGGGCGAGCGGAGCACGGCCGGCTACAGGCTCGTCCGGAGGTAGAGGAGCGCCACCGCGGCGCGGTAGTCGCTGTCGTTGAAGGTGTCGCGGCCGTCGAAGTCGGTGAGCTGCAGCTCGCTGCCGACCCAGGTCGCGGGCGCGATCCGGTAGGGCAGGTCGAGGAGCAGCGCGCCGAAGCGGAAGGCGCCGTCCCCGCGGCCGGCCGCGGCGCTGAAGCCCAGCCGCGGCTCGAAGCGCGCGGTCGCCGCCCAGGAGCTCGAGCCGCTGAGCACGGCCTGCGTCCCGCGGAAGGTGACCGTCGTCGGCACCTGGACCGGGCCGGGGTGCAGGAAGACCATCGTCGTCTCGGACTCCGCGTCGAAGTCGCGCAGCGCGAGGCTCCCTTGGGCCGTCCAGCCCTCGGCCGGGACGCCGCTTGCGCCGAGCGAGACCAGGCTCCACAGGGACTCGGAGGCGAAGGCGTCGCTTTCACGGTGCTGGACTCTACCGGTCGCGAAGAGCGACAGCGCGCTCGACGCGCGCCAGCGCACGCGAAGCGAGCCGAAGCTCTGGCGCTCGCGCTCGAAGTCGAACTGCGTCCCGGGGGAGGTGTTCTCCGTGTCCCAGACGTCGTGCCCGCCGGAAACGGTGACCTGCCAGTCCCGCGCCGGCGCGAGCTCGAGCGCCGCCTGGGCGCCGACGGGCTCCAGGTCGCCGTCGAAGCGGCGCAAGAGGCTGCCTTGGGAGGTCTCGAGCACGCTCACCTCCTCGCGCCCGGCTTGCACCGTCACGCTGAGATCGGCCCAGGCCGAGAGCGAGCGCGCGAGGCCGACCTCGAAGAGGTCGAGACGGCCCTCGTGCCGGGTGCGGTCGTCGATGTCGAGCACGCTGATGCTGCCGCTCTCGTCGAGGACGATGTGGCGCGAGAGGTCGGCGTGCTCGTCTTCGCGCGTCCGCGAGATCCGGCCGAAGAGCTCCGTCTCCTCGTCCAGCTCGTAGCGCGCCCCCGCCTCGAGCACCAGCGCGCGCGAGTCGAGGTCCGCATCGCCCTGGGTGAGGCGCGTGAACGGCGAGCTGGGGTCGAACAGGATCCCGGTCTCGAAGGAGTCCAGGTCGCCGTCGTGGCGCCCGCGCGCCGCCGAGACGCCGAGGTCGAGGCGCAGGCGCCCCTCGAGCAGGCTGCGCGAGGCGCGCGCGGACCCGCCGGCGACGTGCCCGTCGAGGTCGGCCCGGAAGTCCTCGGTCTGGACGGAGCTCGGGCTCGACGGCGAGGGTTGGCGGAACTTGCGCCGCTCCTCGCCCTCGCGGCCCTCGATCCCGGCGTCGAGGTGCAGGTCCCAGCCGGCGAGCTCCAGGCCGAGGTCGCCGCGCGCGCCGAGCGAGCGGTCCTCGCGCCGCGTGGCGACGCCGGAGACGAAGCCGAAGTCGACGCTGCGCGTGCCGAGCACGAAGCCGTCTCGGCGGTGCCAGGAGAGCTCGAGCCCGCCGTGGAGGTGGGCCGGGCCGCGCGCCTGCGGCTCGAGGCGCAGCGTGGCCGCCTCGCGGGTGAAGTCGAAGGGGTGCAGCTCGGAATCGGCGTTCGCGACGAACTCGCTGCGCGTCCAGCGGCCGGAGGCCTTCAGGCCGGAGCCCTCGAGCTCGGCGCGCGCGCTGGAGAAGGGATCGCCGAGGCCGCGCGCGTCGAGGAGCATCCGCTCGAGGAAGCCGGCGCCTTCCGCGCGCTCGGCGCCGAGGTGCAGGTCGCGCAGAAGCGGCCCGGTCGCGATCTCCTGGTCCTCCTCGAACTGGGCGCGGTTCCCGTTCACGCCTACGGTGCGCCAGCCGGCGGTCACCTCGCCGACGACGTCGAAGGGGCCGACGCGGCGCACGGGCGGTGCTGGGTCCTCGGGCGCGGGCGCAGGTGGGACCTCGACCGCGCTTGCTCCAGCCTCGCTCGTTCCCGGCGCTCCGGAGGGTCCCTGGATCAAGAGCGCGCACAGCCAGGCGGGCGGGATGGCCATCGCGCGCTCAGCGGTACAGCTCGCGGCTCCAGTTCGAGCCGTGGACCTCGGTGTGGCAGGTGACGCACCGGGTGAAGACCGAGCCCGGGGTCTGGGTGTGGATGATCTCGAGCAGGCCGTGGCAGGAGAAGCACAGGAGGCGC
>DATKBQ010000471.1:0-2417 GCA_035546375.1 Planctomycetota bacterium
GGCCGCGGGCGCGATCGGCTCGCCACGCCGGAGGTCGCCGGCGAGGATGCGGTAGGCGTGATGCAAGACGCGCGAGTCGTCGGACAGTCGCCGCAGGAGCCGGGGCGGGCCGCGCCGCGGGTTGCGCGCCAGGGTGAACGCCGCGGCCAGTGCGCGCGCACGCTCTTCGAGGCGTTCGACGCCCAGGAGCTCGCCATGCAACGGGCTGGAGTCGAGGCCGATGGGCCGCAGGCGCGCCCCGACCGGGGCGGGAGTTGCGCGGGACTGGGTGGTGCGGGTGCTCGGCAAAGGCCTGCTGTCGTTCGGGAACGTACGGCGATGAGCCCGCGGCCTCGATCGAAGTGACGCATCCTAGCAGGTGTCCGCTCGCGGCCGGCAGAACCGCCGCCTTTGGGCCGGGGGTGGTCCCTACGCTCGCGCCCCTGCGTGGAGATCTGCTTCCTCGGGGTCTGCTTCTACTGCTGCAACCGCCCCGACGACCCCGATGAATGGGTCTGTGGAGATAAGGTCGTGATCCTCAACCCTACTTTCTAGGTGTTTCGCGCCGCTGCCGGCCCATTTCCGGGGGCCGAAGGCGCCGGTGTCTGGCGTCCGCTCCAGTTCAGCGTGCCGCCAGCGCCTGCCGAGCACCTAGCTCTCCTCACCCCTCCCCCTCCCGACACCCTCGAAGGCCCGCACCACCCTCTCCTCATCCCCTTCGAGCAGCGTCCGCGGATCGATCAGCAGCGCTCCTTCATGGATGCGCGCGAACACCGGCGGTTCTCCCCGCCTCAATGCGCTAGCCAGGTCCTCCGCTGAGAGGCCGGCGACCACCACCTGCACGACCCAGGTCGGAAGGAAGACGCCGGGCGCGCTGCCGCTGCCCGGCTGCGACTCGCCCGCAATGACCTCGCAGCGGACGGGCGAAAGTGCGCCCAACCGCCGGGCCAGCTCTTCCGCGCGCGGGCGCAGCTCGTCGGCGGTGAGCCGGAGCATGGCGCGCGCCGGCAGCTCCTCGCCCCGGCCGGACGAGTACATCTCCAGCGTCCGCTCCAGGCCCGCGATCGCCACCTTGTCCAGGCGGAGCGCGCGGTAGACCGGGCTCTTGCGCAAGAGCGCCACGGCCTGCCGTTTCCCGACCACCAGGCCTGCCTGGGGTGCACCGAGGAGCTTGTCCCCGGAGAAGGTGACCACGTCCACGCCGCTCGCGATCGCCTCGCGCACCCTGGGCTCGCGCTCCAGCCCCGCGATCGGCTCGCAGCCGGGGCCCTCGAGCAGCCCCGAGCCCAGGTCGAAGGCGCTCGGCAGCCCCAGTTCCCGCCCGAGCTCCGCCAGCTCGCGCGCCTCGACCTCCTGCACGAAGCCCTCGACGCGGAAGTTCGAGGTGTGGACCTTCATCAAGAGCGCCGTGCGCGGCCCGGCGGCGGCGCGGTAGTCGGCGATGCGCGTGCGGTTGGTCGTGCCGACCTCGCGCAGCACGACGCCGGCGTGCGCCATGACGTCGGGGATGCGGAAGGAGCCGCCGATCTCGACCAGCTCCCCGCGGCTGACCACCACCTCGCGCCGCTCGGCCGAGGCGAAGGCGTGGAGCGCCAGGTACACCGCCGCGGCATTGTTGTTGACCGCGATCCCCGCCTCGGCGCCGCTCAGGCGGGCGAGCAGCTCGCCCAGGTGCGCATCGCGCTCGCTGCGCGCGCCGCTCTCGCGCTCGACCTCGAGGATCGAGTAGGCGCAGGCGGCCTCGGCCATGGCGCGCGCGACTTCGGGGTGCACCGGGGCGCGGCCGAGGCCGGTGTGGAGCACGACCCCCGTGGCGTTGACCGCGCGGCGCAGGCCCTTGCGCGCCTCGGCCGCCGCGCGCTCGAGGACGGCGCGCTCCAAGCCACCGCCGGCTAGGCGCTCCTCCACCTCGGCCGGCGGGAGCTGGCTCTCCTTGATCTCGGCGCGCCAGGCGTCGAGGGTCTGGCGGACGAGCTCGAGGACCAGCGAGCGCGGGAAACGGGGCTCGAGGGCGGCTACGGCGGGGAGCTGGAGGACCTCCTCGACCGAGGGGAGGAGGCGCAGACCCCGGGAGGGGGCGTCGGGTGCGGACACGCGCCGGATTGGAGCAAACGGGCCGGCCGGGGATCCAGCAATTCCGCCGCGGCGCGAGGTCGGAGCCGGGCTCGAACCTCGAGCCTGCGCCTGCCGGGCTGCCGCCTGCAGCGCGCGTCCAGGTGAAGAATCGAGCCTGGCTCCGTGCTCGCCGTGGATTCGGAGCGGGAGGGTTGCTCCAATCCGCCATGCGCTGGAGGTTGCGGCCGGCCGATCCGCAGGTGGTGCGGAGCCTCGCCCGGCGCAACGCCCTGCCGGAGCTGGTGGCGCGGCTGCTCGCTTGCCGGGGGCACGTGGAGCCCGAGCGGGCCGCCGAGCACCTCGCGGCGAGCCTGAACGCGCTG
>DATKBQ010000472.1:0-11880 GCA_035546375.1 Planctomycetota bacterium
GGCCGCCGATGCCCGACGCGCGCTTCCGGACCCGCACCGATGAGGGCGGCTGGTTCCATATGGAAGGGCTGCCCTCCGAGCCCTCCTTCCTGCTCGTCGAGCACCCAGGCTGGATGACGGAGCTCGATGGGCCGTTCGACGTGCCCCCGGGCGGCGGCGGGCCGGCGCGCTGGATCGAGCTGCGCGCGGGCGCGGCGATCTCCGGCCGCCTGCTCGACGCCGAAGGCCGGCCCCTCGCCGGCGAGAAGGTCGAGCTCGTGCCGATCGAGCCGAGCTCGTTCGCCAGCGGGTCGCGCCAGAGCGGGACGGACGCCGAAGGCCGCTTCCGCTTCGAGCACCTGCCGGCGGGGCTCTACCTGCTTTGCCACAGGGTGGAAGTCGGCGGTTTCCCCGGCAACGCCCTCTCCCTCGGCGTGAGGCTCGAGGAGGGCGAGCGGCGCGAGGTCGACTTGGCTCCGGCCGGCTCGGGGCGCTTGGAGGGGATCCTGGAGGCCGACGGCGAGGTGCCCGCGGGGATCTCCGTGAACCTGAACCGCCCCCCGGTCGCCACCGGCGATGCGCAAGCGAGGGAGCGCGCCCTCTCCGGCACCCGCAGCATGTACTCGCTGGACGGTCGATTCACCTTCTCCGGCCTCGAGGCGGGCGACTACGTGCTTTCCGCCATGCATCGCGATCTCGCGACGCGCGAGACCTGGATCGGCTCTGCGAAGGTCACCGTCTCGGAGGGCCGATCGAACTTCGTTCGGCTCCGCCTGGAGAAACGCTGAGTGGACGTCAGAACGCGAAGAGGAAGTCGGGCAAGGGCAGGTGGATCACTGGATCGCCCGCCTCCGCGTGGGGGGCGTCCCACGTGACGAGGACGCCCGCTGGCGCTTTGAACTGTTGGTGAACCGACGCAGCGAGCGTTCGTCGTCCGATCGCAGCCGACGTCGCAACTCGACCTCCACCGGCAGGATAGTCCCCTCGATTGCTTTCGCGACGAAGTCGACTTCTTCCATGGACGACCGCCGGTTCCTGGGGATCCCGTGGCCCCGGCGCGAATCGCCCCGCGACTTCGCGGCCACTTAGCCCGCCCGGCGATCCCCTGCCCCAAGAGGTCCAGCAGCAGCGCGCCGCATCTCGAGCCGGGGCCGCGCCGGTTGGCGGTCCGGCCGAGAGCCGCGTCGACAACTCCCGTTGACAGCATCGACGGAGGCGGTATGGTCTCCCGCCCCCGCCGCAGGGTGGGTCGACTGCGAGAGGAGTCCCGATGAAGAGCCCGGTTGGCAACGCCCTGATCGGGCAATCCGGCGGCCCCACCGTGGTCATCAACCAGAGCCTGGTGGGCATCGTCGAGGCGGCGCGCGAGGCCGGCTCGATCCTGGCGATCTACGGCGCGCTGAACGGCATCAAGGGGGTGCTCGAGGAGCGGCTGGTGGACCTGGGGCGGGAGAGCCAGGAGAAGCTCGAGGCGGTGGCGCGCACGCCCTGCGCGGCGCTGCGCTCGGTGCGCAAGAAGCCGACGCGCGAGGAGTGCGAGCGAGCGCTGGCGGTCTTCAGGAAGCACGACATCCGCTACTTCTTCTACATCGGCGGCAACGACACCGCCGAGACCGCGCACATCCTGAACGAGATCGCGGTGGCCGAGCGCTACGACGTGCGGCTCTTCCACGTGCCCAAGACCATCGACAACGACCTGCGCGCCACCGACCACTGCCCGGGGTACGGCTCGGCGGCGCGGTTCGTCGCCTGCGCGATGATGGGAGACGACCTCGACAACCGCAGCCTCCCCGGCATCAAGGTCGACGTGATCATGGGGCGCCACGCGGGCTGGCTCACGGCGGCGAGCGTGCTCGCGCGCCAGTACGAGGGCGCGGGGCCGCACTTGGTCTACGTCCCCGAGCGCTCCTTCGACCTCGAGCGCTTCGCCGCCGACGTCAAGCGGGTCTACGAGGAGCGCGGCCGGTGCCTGGTCGCCGTTTCCGAGGGGGTGCACGACGAGGCGGGCCGCCCGATCCTGACGCCCAAGGAGAAGGACGCGCACGGGAACGTGCAGCTCTCGGGATCCGGCGCGCTGGGCGACTTCCTGGCGGCGACGATCCGCGAGCGGCTGGGCGAGAAGCTACGCGTGCGCGCGGACACCTTCGGCTACCTCCAGCGCAGCTTCGCCGACTCCCGCTCGGAGGTCGACGCCGCCGAGGCGCGCGAGGTCGGCCGGGCGGCGGTGCGCGTGGCGACCCAGGGCGACGCGCCGCACGGCTCGATCGCGATCCGCCGCGAGGACGGCCCGCGCTACTCGGTCCGCTACGAGAGGGTCGAGCTGAGCGACGTCGCGCGCGTGACGCGCGACCTGGACGAAGCGTACGTGCAGGGCGACAACGACATCTCGCCCGCCTTCCTCGACTACGTCACGCCGCTGGTGGGGCCGCTGCCGCGCGTCGGGCTGCTCTCGGACTACTCCGTCTGAGGCAGTGTGGACGTCGAGCGAGGCATCGGGGAGGTGCTCGGTCCCGCCCCGAGGGTCGGCCACGATCACGACCTCGACAGGACGCTGCGCGTCGAGTTGCGTGCGGAGAAGGAGGGTGCGACCGGCCCGCGCACGCTGGGCGCCCACCACGGTTCGCGAACTCCGCTTGCCGATGCGTAGCATGGACCCGCCATGCATCCCCAGGATCGTCTCGAGCGTCTCGTCCGGCACGCCCGCGACGGCTGGAGGCGCATTCGTGCCTCCGCCGACGAGCGTGCCGCCGTCTCGCAATGGCTCGCGGAGCATCCCTCGAGCTGGCGCGCCGTCGACGAGCTCTGGGACGAGGCGCTGCACGACCGCGGGCCTCTCGCATCATGGCTGGATGCGGGCGGCGAGCCCTCCACATGGACCGGCGAGATCCCCCTGCACTCCGTGCTGGCCTCGCACCCCTTCGCGTGCCTGAGCCCATGGTCGATCCAGGCCAAGTCGAGCCGATCCTGACCGATGCGGCCCGGCTCGTGCGCGAGGGCGAGATCGTCGTCTTCGGCAGCGCGGCGCTCGCGCTCTGGCTCCGTCGCGCGCCTGTGACCCGGGACGTCGATCTCTGGTGCACTCCGCGGGAGCGGGGCGACATCCTCGCCGCGCTGATGGGCGAGCAATCCTGGTATCACCGCAGGCACGGCGCGTACGTCGAAGTCTGGGCGCCCGAGACGTTCGCGGCGCCGGGCGGCTGGCAGGAGCGTGCGCGGATCGTCTCGCACCAGGACCTTCCGAAGCTTCGCTTGGTGGTGCCGCATCCCCACGACATCCTCGTCTCCAAGCTCGAGCGTTGGGATCCGAAGGACCGCGAGCACCTGGAGCGCATCCTGGACGAGTACCCGCTCGCACCGGCGTCGTTCGACGCGCTGGTCGACGCTTCTCCCTACCGCCGCGGCGGGATCGCCGCTGCCGACCGGCTGCGACGCTTCGAGCACGGCGTCGCCGGCGCCCGATCGATCATCGCGGCCCGCGCCACATGACTGCGCCAGGTCACCCTTCTCTGCGAGGCGGTGCCTGCCGCGCGACCTTCTCGGCGCGGGGCGCGGCGCGTGCATCGGATTCGGAGGCCAGCGAAGCGAGCGCGTGCCGCAGCCGCGCCCTTGGCGCGGCGCGTGCATCGGGTTCCGGGGTGGCTTGTCTTGGCGGTCGACGTCCAGCGGCCGGCGATGCTCTGCGGGCTGGGGTAGAACCCCGTTAGGATCCCGGCATGAGCGACGCGCCGATCGAACGGGGTGGCGAACGGGCTGGCGAAGGGGGTGGCGAGGGGATTGGCAACGGCTTCAGCGAGGACGACCTCCGACCCGAGCCCCCGCCGCCCGCCTCCTCGCCCTACCGCAACCTCTTCGTCCCGCTGATCGTCGTCCCCTTCCTGGTGATCGGCGTCCTGGTGCTGGTCTTCGTCTTCTTCGGCGCGATCCGCGGCCGCGACGCGACGCTCTCGGAGAACCTCGAGCGGGCGGTCCACGGCGGCTCGAAGGAGCGCGAGCAGGCGGCGGTCAGCCTGGTGGCCCAGGCGGTCGAGAACAGCCAGGCCCGGGCGCGCGGCGACCCCTACCCCTGGAAAGCGTCGCCGAGCTTCGTTTCCGATCTCCAGGAGGCCTGGCGCAGCACCGAGGGCGACGACGCGCTCCTGATCCGCCTCGCGCTGGCGCAGCTCTCGGCCCAGTTCGGCGATCCGGAGGCCTTCGAGAAGCTGGCCTGGTTCCTCGAGCTCTCCAACGCCCAGGACCCCGAGGGCAAGCTCCGCGGGCCGGCGCTGGTCGCCCTCTCCTGGCTCGGCGACCCGCGCGCGGCCGAGCGCGTGATCCCCTACCTGCGCCATGCCGATCCGTACCTGCGCCAGAGCGCCGCGGCCGCGCTGCAGCGGCTGCCCGGCCCCGCGACGGTAGCGGCCCTGCGGGCGGCCCTGGACGATCCCTCGCTCGAGTTCCGCGGCATGGCGGCGATCTCGCTCTCGCACCTGGGCGATCCCTCCGGCGCGGCAGTCCTGCGCGAGCTGGTCGACCCCGCGACCTTCGCCGCGGAGCACGAGCGCGACCCGCGCAAGTGGGCCGGCGCCGAGCTGATCCAGCAGACTCGCCTGCAGGCGGTGCGCGCGCTCGCTCGGCTGGAGCGGGAGGAGGACCGAGCCCTCCTGCGCCGCGTGGCGGACGGGGACGAGGACCCGGCGGTGCGCGAGGCGGCGATGCGGGCCCTCGAGCTTGGCGCGCGCGCGGGCGGCGGCTCCGAGCGGTGAGGGCGCGCCCTCGCTTCGGCCCCTGGGGGCTTGCCATGCGGCGCCGCTTTCCCCATCCTTTCCGGGCCTGTCCACAGGCACCGGATCCGGGCCGCAGCGGTCCGCTTCCGATCACGCGCGCCCCCCTCCGGCGGGTCCCCGCGCGGGGACCTCGGACGAACGATGGGACCAGCTCTCGCGGGGGCCGCCCGGCGCGGAACCCGCGGGACACGTCACACCCGGGACCTACCGGCCCGATCGACAGCCTTGGCGAACCTGGCAGAACAGAAGTCCGACACCGAAGCGAAGGCGAGCCCGCCGCCGGTCCCCTTGCGTCCGGCCCCGCTGCGCGGCGAGGTCACGCGCAGGGGTTTCCTCTCGACCCTCGGCCTGGGTTGGACGGCCTTCGCCGTCGCCAGCGCGGCCGGCGCGGGAGCGATGCTGCGCTTCATGATGCCGACCGTGCTCTACGAGCCGCCCCAGGAGTTCAAGGCCGGCTTCCCCTCGGACTTCGCGGTGGGGGCGGTCGACGAGCGCTTCAAGGCCAGCTACGCCGTCTGGATCGTGCGCGAGCCGACCGGCTTCTACGTGCTCTCGACCACCTGCACGCACCTGGGCTGCACGCCCAACTGGCTCGCCGCTGACGAGAAGTTCAAGTGCCCGTGCCACGGCAGCGGGTTCCTCAGGACCGGGATCAACATCGAGGGCCCGGCGCCGCGCCCGCTGGAGCGCTTCAAGATCGCGCTGGCCGAGGACGGCCAGATCCTGATCGACAAGAACACGAAGTTCCAGGAGGAGAAGGGGCAGTGGTCGCTCGAGGGCGCCTTCTTGCCCTTCGCCGCGTGATCCCGCGCCGGGCGCTCCCGCCGCGCGCTCCCTCCGCCCGCCGCCACCGCACTCCGGCCGCCTGATCGCACCCCATGCAGAAGCTCTTCCGATCGATCCGGCAGACGCAGCTGTGGAAGTCCTTCTTCCGCCACGGCTACCCGGACACGCCGCGCAACCGCACGCTGGCGGTGCTCTCGAACACCTTCCTGCACCTGCACCCGGTCAAGGTTCGCCGCAGCGGAATCCGCCTCTCCTACACCTGGTGCATGGGCGGCCTGACGTTCTTCCTGTTCCTGGTCGAGACGCTGACCGGCCTGCTCTTGATGTTCTACTACCGGCCGACGGTCCAGTTCGCCTACGAGGACATCAAGGCGCTGCGCGAGACGGTCTCGATCGGCGTGATGCGTGAGACGCACCGCTGGGCGGCGCACTTGATGGTGATCACCGTCTGGCTGCACATGTACCGGGTCTTCCTGACCGGCTCCTACAAGCCGCCGCGGGAGTTCAACTGGAACGTCGGCGTGATCCTGCTCGTCCTGACGCTGCTGCTCTCCTTCACGGGCTACCTCCTGCCGTGGGACCAGCTCGCGGTGTGGGCGATCACCGTCGGCACGAACATGGCGCGCGCCACGCCCTTCCTGGGCCACGAGGGCCCGGGGGCGGCGCTGCTCTCCTTCGGCGGGCTTGACTTCATCCACGCCGGCGACGACGTGCGCTTCGGCCTGCTCGCCGGCCGCTTCGTGGGCGAGGGCGCGCTCCTGCGCTTCTACGTCCTGCACTGCGTCGGGTTCCCGCTGATCGCGGCGACCCTGATGGCGGTCCACTTCTGGCGCGTCCGCAAGGACGGCGGGATCTCCGGTCCCCTGTAGGGCGGGGCGATGGGCGACTTCATCAAGGACGCCGCGAACTGGCTGACCGCGCCGACGCGCTACAGCCTGGCGAGCATCGCCGCGCTGGCCGCGGTGCTGGTCTTCCGCCGCTTCTTCAGCCGCACGTGGGTGGTCACGCTGTTCTTCGCCCTGACCACGGCCTTCTTCGTCTTCGCTTGGCAGGACCCGAACTTCCACGCGATCATCACCAAGCCCGACAACGTCCCGATCATCATCCTCTTCGCCACGGTGATCTTCTTCTCGTGGCTGGCGCTGCGGCGGATGGTGATCAACGACGAGCGCACCAAGCGCGGCGAGCCGACCCTGGAGGGCGAGCTCTCCAAGCAGAAGGTCTTTACCTGGCCGGACCTGGTCTACACCGAGTTCATCTGCCTGATCCTGTTCACGGCGCTGCTCCTGGTGTGGTCGATCGAGATCCCGGCCCCGATCGAGGAGCCGGCGGCGACGGCGCGCACGCCCAACCCCTCCAAGGCGCCGTGGTACTTCCTCGGGCTGCAGGAGCTCCTGGTCTACTTCGACCCGTGGATCGCGGGCGTGCTGCTCCCGGGCTTCATCATCCTCGGGCTGTGCGCGATCCCGTACCTCGACACCAACCCCAAGGGGAACGGCTACTACACCTTCGAGGAGCGGCCGTTCGCGGTCAGCTTCTTCTGGGTCGGCTTCATCCTGTTCTGGGTTTCCTTCGTGGTCCTGGGCACGTTCCTGCGCGGCCCCAACTGGTCGTTCTTCGGCCCGTTCGAGTACTGGGACCTGCACAAGCTCGAGCCGATGGTCAACGTCGACCTCTCGACCATGTTCTGGGTCGGCCTGCTCGACCGGCCGCGGCCCGACAACGCGCTCGTGCGCGAGGCTCCTGGGATCGTGCTGCTGCTCGGCTACTTCCTGGTCCTGCCGCCGCTCTTCGCCAAGACCCTCTTCCGCGGCAAGTTCACCGAGATGGGCGCGGTCCGCTACAACGTGTTCATGCACCTGTTCCTGTGGTTCGTCCTGATCCCGATCAAGATGGGCCTGCGCTGGACGGTCAGCCTGAAGTACTTCATCGGGATGCCCGAGTACTTCTTCAACGTGTGAAGCTCCCCAGGCGATAACGGCTCCCCATGGCGGATCGAGGCGACACCCACTACCGGACCTCGCGGCTGAACGTCTGGTTCACGCTCTCGAGCGTGTTCCTCTTGGCCTCGATCGTCTGGATGGTGCTCGCGGACTGGAACCGGCCCTGGAAGGGCTACCAGCGCCGCTTCCGCGAGCTCGAGCTGGCGAAGCTCGAGCGCGAGGCCGAGGAGCTGGAGCGCTCGGGCGCCGTCGCGAGCGAGGAGGAGCTGCGGGCGGCGGCCGAGCAGGCGCGCTCGAAGGTCGACGGGCGGGCCGCGGAGCTGAAGCGGACGGAAGAGGCGCTGACCCAGGCGCGGGGCGCGCGCTGGAAGGCGGTCGAGGACGCGAAGAGCGCCAAGGCCGAGTACAACTGGGAGCGCTTCGTCGTCGAGGAGCACCGCCGCGCCAGCGGCGATCCCGAGTACGGCGCCGAGCGGCTGGCCGAGGTCGAGCGGCGCATGAACGAGGCCATCGCGCTGCAGCAGGAGGCCGAGACCGCGGCCGACCAGGCCCAGGCGCGCCGCGACGAGCTGCGCGCGGACCTGGACCAAGCCGAGGCCGCGCTCGCGGCCGGCACGCGCGACCTGGCCCGCGTGCGCAGCCGGCTCGAGGCGCTCCGGCCGCGCGATCCGGCCGCCAAGGTGGCGCAAGTGATCCGCGACGCGCCCGGCCTCGACTTCGTGGGCCCCACGCTGAAGGTCCAGAAGCAGGTGCTCGACAACCTCTCGATCGAGCTGAACTTCGCGAAGGGCCGGCGCATCGACATGTGCCAGACCTGCCACATGGGGATCGACCGCGCCGGCTTCGAGGAGGCCGAGCAGCCCTTCACGGCGCACCCTCGGCTCGACCTCTACCTGACGGCGAAGTCGCCGCACCCGCTCAAGGAGGTGGGCTGCACGATCTGCCACCGCGGCGACGGCTTGGCGCTGGACTTCGTGCGCGCCGACCACCGCCCCTCCGATCCCGCCGAGGCCGAGCGCTGGGAAGAGCAGCACCACTGGGACAAGCAGCACCATTGGGACTACCCGATGCTGGCGACGCCGATGGTCGAGGCCTCGTGCGTGCAGTGCCACAAGAGCTCGATGGAGCTGATCGCCGACGATGCGCCGACGCTCACGCAGGGCTACCGCAACTTCGAGCAGTACGGCTGCTACGCCTGCCACAAGGTCGAGTGGTTCCCGACCAAGCGCCGGCCCGGCCCCACGTTGAAGAACTTCCAGGCCAAGTTCGGCCTGGACTTCCTCCAGGCCTGGATCGCGAACCCGAAGGGCTTCCGCCCGAGCACCTGGATGCCGCAGTTCTTCCACCTGGAGAACTACGCGCCGGCCGAGCCGGTGGTCGCCTCGCGCTACGGCGCCGGCCGCGAGATCCTGGGCAAGGAATGGGACGACGCGTCGGTGAGCGCGATCAGCGCCTACCTCGCCTCGCGCGCGCCGCGCCAAGCGCTTCCGCCGGCGCCGCTCGAGGGGGATGCGCACCGCGGCCGCGAGGTGATGCGGCTCTCGGGCTGCTTCGCTTGCCACAACGTGGCTCCATGGATCGGGGAGGCCAAGACCAAGGACCCGGCGCTCGAGAAGCGCGACACCAACGAGATGGGCCCGAACCTGCGCGGGGTCGCGACGAAGCTCGACCGCGACTGGCTCTACTGGTGGATAAGAGATCCACAGGGCTACTGGCCCGAGACGCGCATGCCCGACCTGCGCCTCTCCGACCAGGACGCGGCGGACATCACCGCGTACATGATCGAGGATCCCGACAAGATCTTCCACGACGTGCCCCAGGGTTGGGAGGCGAGCCCGGTCGCGATGGCCGAGGAGCCGCTGCGCGAGGTGCTCGCCGAGCAAGCGCGCTGGTTCTTCTCGCGCGATGGCCGCGCGGCGATCGAGCGGCGGCTCGAGGGCCAGGACGCCGAGGTGCGCTGGGACGACCTCGAGACCCTGAAGGTCGCGGTGGGCGAGAAGCTGGTCGCCAACCTCGGCTGCTTCTCCTGCCACGAGATCGAGGGGCTCGAGGACATGATGCCGATCGGCACCGAGCTCACGACCTGGGGCTCGAAGACCGTCGACAAGCTCGACTTCGGCTTCGGCAAGCACCTCTTCGGCCTCGACCCGCACTACCGCGAGGGGTGGCTGACCCAGAAGCTCCACGCGCCGCGCTCCTACGACCGAGACAAGGTCAAGAACCCGAGCGAGAAGCTGCGCATGCCCTGGTTCGGCTTCAGCGACGACCAGGTCCAGGCGCTGGCCACCTTCGTGGTCGGCTTGGTGGACGACGAGGTGCAGCGCGCGCGGATGGAGCCGAGCGCGGACCAGCTGGCGATGGACACCGGCCTGCGCGCGGTGCGCCAGAACAACTGCCTCGCCTGCCACATGGTCGACCCGGGCACGGTCACCTTCGAGGACGAGCACGGCGTCCGGCGCACGGTGACGGCCGAGCTCTTGCCGCTGGAGGACCGCCCGCAGCCGCCGAGCCACGAGCTGGCGCAGCTCCGCAAGGACCTCGAGGAGCTGGAGCTCGACGAGGTCGGCTTCCGGCTGCTGCGCGCCGAGCCCGAGGTCGGCGGCGTCGGCGAGCGCGTCTTCGTCCCCACCGACAAGCTCTTCGACCTGGGCGCTCCGCGCGGCGGCGACTTCGTGCGCGTGGTCACCGACTACTACTACTTCGGGATCGAGCTCTTCGACCCCGAGGCCGCGAGCGAAGACGAGGCCTACACTTACGTCACCGCCGACCCCGAGGGCGGGGGCGCGGTGGAGGACGTCGATGGCTCGCTGCGCAACCACAGCGAGGAGCCGTACGACAAGATTCGCTGGACCTTCGCGCCGCCGGTCCTGTGGGACGAGGGCGCCAAGCTCCAGAAGCAGTGGTTCTACGGCTTCCTGCACGACGTGGTGCCGCTGCGCCAGCAGGTGCGCGTGCGCATGCCTTCTTTCCACTTCGACGGCGGCGAGGCCGCCGCCATCACCGACTACTTCGCGCTGAAGTCCGCGCGCGAGTGGCCGGCGCGCTACACGCGCGCGCTGCACCTCTCGAGCGGCAAGACGGGCGGGGAGCTGGCGGCCGAGATCGGGATCGAGCCCGCCGTGCTCGCCGGCATCGAGAACGGCAACGCGGCCGACACGCAAGCCGCCTTCAGCAAGGTGTTGCGCTGGGGGAGCGAGAGCGGGTACTCCATGCAGGGCCCGGTCGACCCGGACTTCGACGTGGTCGAGGTGCGCATGCCCTCCTACCTGGCCGCGCGCGCGGCCGAGCTGCCGGAGCACCTGGAGATCGGGCGGCGGATCGCGACCGACGCGGTCAACTGCTACCAATGCCACTTCCGGCTCGGCGAGCCGCCGCCGGCCGACCCGATCGCCTGGGCCCCCGACATGGCGCTCACCCGCGAGCGCCTGCGCCCGGGCTGGGTGCGCACCTGGCTCGCCGACCCGAGCAAGCTCTATCCCGGCACGTCGATGCCGGCCAACTTCACCGGCGATCCGCCGCAATACCAGGCGATCTATCCGAACTCGAACAACGAGGAGCAGATCCGGGTCGTATTGGAGTACCTCTTCAACTTCGACCGGATGGGGCTAGGCGAAGGCAGCAAGACCGCCTCGCGCTGAGCGCTCCTCCCAACCCAGGAACCAGAGACCATGGCCACGCTTCGAACCCTCTCGCTCGCCCTCCTTGGCATCGCCGCGGCCACCGCGGCCACCGTAGACATCGCCGCCGCGCGGCCCGGCAAGGGCGGCGCCGCGGTCAAGGGCCGTGTCGTGCTCGAAGGCGAGAAGCCCGAGCTGAAGGCGCTGGTGATCGAGGCCGACAAGTCCAAGGGCTGCGCCCACGAGGGCGCGAGCGTCGACAACACCGACCAGAGCCTGATCGTCGGCAAGGACGGCGGGATCGCCAACGTGGTGGTGATGGTCAACGTGCCCGACGCCAAGCTCGAGGTGCCCGAGAAGCCGATCGAGCTGGACCAGAAGACCTGCCGCTTCGAGCCGCACGTCGTCGTGGTTCCCGTCGGCGCGACGGTCGATTTCCTGAACTCGGACTCGATCAGCCACAACGTGCACACCTACCCCAGGAAGAACGAGGCCTTCAACAAGATCATCCCGGCCGGCTCCAAGGAGGTGCAGAAGCTCGAGAAGGAGGACCAGATCGAGATCAAGTGCGACATCCACCCGTGGATGAACTCCTGGATCGTGGTCACCGACGCGCCCTTCGCCGCCGTCACCGACGAGAACGGCGCCTTCAGCTTCGAGAAGCTGCCCCCCGGCGAGCACAAGGTCGACTACTGGCACGAGAAGCTCGGCAAGGGCAAGGGCACGATCACCGTCAAGGAGGACGGCACCGCCGAGCCCGTCGAGTTCAAGATGGGCGCCGCGAAGAAGGCC
>DATKBQ010000473.1:0-7726 GCA_035546375.1 Planctomycetota bacterium
GGAGCCTTAGCCGGCACCGGCCTCACCGGCGAAGGCTTGTCCGCCGGCGTGCCCGCCTGCCCGCCGGTCACGCCGACCGTCGCCGGCGGGATCGAGGGCTTCACTCCCAGACCGGCGCCGCCGGGCGCGACCGGCGTGCCCGCCTCGATGCCCGCGGAGCCGAAGACCTTTCCGGCGGCGGCGGTCTGGACGGGCCCGATCTCGACCACGCCGCCGCAGTTCTTGCAGCGCGCCTTGCTCGCCGTGAACGTGGCCGGGACGCGGTAGTGGGCCTTGCAGGAGACGCAGGTTCCGAGGCGGTGGTCCATCGCGGGTGCTCGGGTGGTGTCGTGGGAGAGGCGAGCGCTGGGCCGCCGGGGCGCGGCTGGGTCATTGTAGGACGGATGCTCAGCCGCCGGGCGGCGCGGGCTTCTTCTTGGAGCGCTCGATCTCGCGCAGGTCCTTCTCGGTCGGCTGGATGAGCGTGTCCAAGAGGTCGGGTTGCTCCACCTTCTCCTCGAAGCGCTCCTCGCCCTTGCGCAGCCACCAGGCGAAGTAGGCCTTGAGCGTCGCCTGGCGGCGCTCGTCGGTCGAGCCGAGCAGCGTGAAGCCGGGGTCGTAGCCCGTGATGTCGACCAGGGTCTGGTAGACCTTGTTGACCTTCGAGGCTGACTCGTCGTCCACCATGCGGATCTCGTAGAGCTGCGTCAGCAGGATCGGGATCGCAGGCCGCCCGATGGCGACGAGCTCGCGCTGCGCCGCGTCGTTCTCCCTAGGCCGCAGGGTGAAGTCGACCAGCCGCGCGCAGAGCGGGTCGATCTTCGCGCGCAGCTCGAGCGGCGTGTCTTCCAGGTGCGGCAGCGGGCGCGGGTCGGCTTGGAAGAGCACCGCTCCGCCCTCGAGCTGCACCTTGGAGACCTCCTTCGAGCGGCTGGTGCGCGCGGCGCGCAGCTCCTCGGGCGAGAGCCAGCGCTCCCACGCCGCGGCCTTCCAGCGATCGCCCTCCTTGACCAGACGCCATTCCATGCGGCGCGTCTCGAGGGAGGAGCCGTCGCGGCGCTGCACCTGGACGCGCACCGTCGCGCGCTGGTCCTGTTCCTCGACCACGCTGCCGTCGAAGGGCTTCCAGAGGGCGACGGCGTCCTCGCCCTCCTCGCCGGTCAGCTCGTCGAGCACCTGGGCCAGGAGCTCCTCGCGCTCCTCGGTGGTCATCTCGCCCCAGGCGATCGGCGGCACCGGACGGTCCGGCGCGGGCTGAGCACCCTCCGGCGGATTCGCCGCTGCGGCCCGCCGGAGCTCGACCAGCCCGGCCCCGCTGATCAGCGAGGCCAGCTTGCCGGTGTCGCGGCTCGCGGCGGCATCGTAGAGCTCGCGCACCGCCACCACCGGCCGCGACTCCCAGCCGGTGTGGTCCACCTGGGGCTCGCGGGGTGGCGGCGGCGGCAGCTTGACCGCCGTCACCGTGTCGGCGCCGGTCAGCTTGTTGATCACGAGCGCGATCAGCGCCAAGAGCACCACCGCGCCGATGGTGATGCCGATCGTGACCCCGCTCCCGCCCGAGTCGGCGCGGCGGCCGTTCGCGTCGGGCTCGCGGGCAACGTAGACCTTGCCGCAGCCGCCGCAACGCACCTTGGAGCCTTCGCGGCTCCCCGGGAGCTGGGCCTGGGCGTGGCAGAAGGGGCACTCGATCAGCATGCGGCGCGCCCAGCCGCGCCAAGCGCGGCGCGTCCATCGGTTTCCGGGCGGTACTCCAGCGCAATCATACAGTCGCTCTCGTCCGGTCTCCTAGCGCGCCGCTTGGGGGCTAGGATCCGCCCCATGTCCCCGCCGCGCCGCACATCCTCGAAGGACGGCGGGCGCCCGGCCCGCCGGGCGCCCGCCGCTCCGCCGGAACCCCCGGCCTCCGGCGGCTTCGAGCTGGTCTGCCCGTTCGCGCCGACCGGTGACCAGCCCCAGGCCATCGAGCGGCTGGTGCGCGGCCTGCGCGAGGGCGCGCCGCGCCAGACGCTGCTCGGGATCACCGGCTCGGGCAAGACCTTCACCATGGCCGCGGCGATCGCCGAGGTGGGCCGGCCGGCGCTGGTGCTCTCGCCGAACAAGACGCTCGCGGCGCAGCTCTACTCCGAGTTCAAGGAGCTGTTCCCGCGCGACGCGGTCGAGTACTTCGTCAGCTACTACGACTACTACCAGCCCGAGGCCTACGTCCCCTCGAGCGACACCTACATCGAGAAGGACGCCAGCCGCAACGAGAACCTCGAGCGGCTGCGCAACAGCGCGACGCGCTCGCTGCTCGAGCGGCGCGACGTGATCATCGTCGCCTCGATCTCCTGCATCTACGGCCTGGGCTCGCCCGAGGCCTACGCCGAGATGGCGCTGGAGCTGCGCCGCGGGCAATCGGTGGTGCGCGAGGAGCTGCTCCGGCGGCTGACGCAGATGCAGTACGCGCGCAACAACCTCGACTTCCGGCGCGGCACGTTCCGCGCGCGCGGCGACGTGATCGAGGTTTTCCCGATCTACGAGGAGGACGTGGTCACGCGCATCGAGCTGTTCGGCGACGAGATCGAGGCGCTGGTCCAGGTGGATCCCTTGCGCGGCGAAGTGCTGCGCGATCTGGAGAAGACGACGATCTACCCCGCGGGTCACTACGTGACGCCCCACGAGCGGCTGCAGCGGGCGATCGAGGGCATCGAGGGCGAGCTGGAGGAGCGGCTGCGCGAGCTGCGCCGCGCCGACAAGCTGCTGGAGGCGCAGCGGCTCGAGAGCCGCACGCGCCATGATCTCGAGCTCCTGCGCGAGGCGGGGGTGTGCAACGGGATCGAGAACTACTCGCGCTGGATGGACGGGCGCGCGGCCGGCGAGCCGCCCTTCACGCTGCTCAACTACTTCCCCGAGGACTGGGTGGTCTTCGTCGACGAGAGCCACGTGGCCGTGCCGCAGATCGGCGGCATGTTCCGCGGCGACCGCTCGCGCAAGGAGACCCTGGTGGAGCACGGCTTCCGGCTGCCGAGCGCGCTGGACAACCGCCCGCTGCGCTTCGAGGAGTGGGAGCGGCTGGTGCGCCAGGCGGTGTTCGTCTCGGCCACTCCGGGCCCCTTCGAGCTGGCCCAGAGCCAGGGCCGCGTGGCCGAGCAGATCGTGCGCCCGACGGGCCTCTTGGACCCCTCGATCGAGGTGCGCCCGGCGGCGACGCAGGTCGACGACCTCCTGGCGGAGATCCGCAAGACCGTGGCCAAGGGCTGGCGCGTGCTCGTGACCACCCTGACCAAGCGCTCGGCGGAGGAGCTGACCACGTATTACGCCGAGCTGGGCGTGCGCGTGCGCTACCTGCACTCGGAGATCGACGCGATCGAGCGCGCCTCGATCCTGCGCGACCTGCGATTGGGCCAGTTCGACGTGCTGGTGGGGATCAACCTCCTGCGCGAGGGCCTCGACCTGCCCGAGGTGGCGCTGGTCGCGGTGCTCGACGCCGACAAGGAGGGCTTCCTGCGCTCGGCCACCAGCCTGATCCAGACCTGCGGCCGCGCGGCGCGCAACGTCGAGGGGCGCGTGCTCTTCTACGCCGACGTCCTGACCGGCTCGATCCGGACGACGGTGGCCGAGGTCGAGCGCCGCCGCGCGCGCCAGACGATCTACAACGCCGAGCACGGCATCGTGCCGGCGACGATCCTCAAGCCGGTGCGCGACTCGATCGAGTCGCTCTACGAGATGGACTACGTCGAGGTCGACGCGCCGGCGCGCCTGGGCCAGCGCGTCGCCGAGGACCCCGCCGCCGGCTGGGACCCCGAGCGCCTGCGCGGCGAGATCCTCAAGCTGCAGGCCGACATGTCGCGCGCCGCCGCCGAGCTGCGCTTCGAGGAGGCCGCCCGCCTGCGCGACCGCCTGCGCGAGCTGGAGCGGCTCGAGCTTTCGCGCTGACCCGGGCTCGCCGGAAGCCTGGGAACAGTCTGCAACCAGGCGCGTCCGCAGCAGGTCGAAGCGCTGTCGGACCAAGAGGACGTCGCGAAGCCTTCAAGAAGGGCCTGAAAGGGGTTGAACATGACTCACGAGTTAGTCTACTCTATGGTCATGATCAGGATCAACATCCACGAGGCCAAGACCCACCTGTCCCGCTACCTCGAGCAGGTCGAGCGGGGCGAGGTCATCGTCCTGTGCCGGCGGAACGTTCCGGTGGCCGAGATCCGGCCGCTCCCGAAGACCTCCCGGCAGCCCCGCCCGATCGGTCTCCACAAGGGACAAGTCATCGTTCCCGACTCGTTCTTCGATCCCCTGCCCGACGACATCCTCGATGCTTTCGAAGGCAAGGGAGAGTGAAGCTCCTGCTGGACACCTGCACGGCCCTGTGGATCGCGGCCGAGGACCCACGGCTCTCGGCGCGCGCACGGGAGGCGTTCACGGACCCCTCGAACGAGGTGCATCTCAGCTCGGTCTCGGTCTGGGAGATCGTCCTCAAGCACCTCGTGGGCCGCTTGGAGCTGAGGCGATCGCCGGAGCGGATCGTCGCGGAGCTGCACGAGCAGTACCGCCTCACGCCTTTCCCCTTGGATTCCGAAGCCGCCTTGCAGACGGCGAAGCTGCCCCAACTCCATCGCGACCCCTTCGATCGCGCGCTCGTGGCCCAAGCGATCATCGAGGGTCTGGTGCTCTTGACCCCCGACGAGGTCCTGTGGAGCTACCCCGCGCGCACGCTCTGGTGAGCGGCTCGAGCGCTCCCGGCTGCTCAGCGGTCCTGGAGCGTCCACGCTCGGCGGGGCTATGTTCCTTCCCATGGCCGAGCTGCGCTGGTCCATCGACGGAGTCCCGGAGAAGCCGGGCGTGTACCTCTTCCGCGACGGGCGGGGGCGGGTGCTCTACGTCGGCAAGGCGCGCGGGCTGAAGGCGCGCCTGCGGAGCTACCGGCGAGCGGGCGGCGACGGGCGGCCGTGCATCCGCTTCCTGGACCAGGAGGCGGCCAGCGTCGAGACCATCGTCACCCGCACCGAGGTCGAGGCGCTGCTCCTCGAGGACGCGCTGATCAAGCAGCACAAGCCGCCGCACAACATCCGGCTCAAGGACGACAAGTCCTTCCTGATGCTGCGGCTGGACTCCGGCGAGCGCTTCCCGAGGTTCAAGTTCGTCCGCGCGCACGCGCCGCGCAAGGACCGCAAGGTCGGGGCTCCCGTGGGCCGCGCGCGGCTCTTCGGGCCCTTCGCCAGCGCGCGCGCGGTGCGGCGCACGCTCGCCGACCTGCACCGCATCGTGCCGCTGCGCGACTGCCCGGACTCGGTCTTCGAGCACCGCTCGCGGCCTTGCATCAAGCACCAGATGGGGCTCTGCTCGGCGCCCTGCGTCGGCCTGATCGGCGAGCGCGAGTACGCCGAGCAGGTCGAGCGCGCCGCGCGCATCCTCTCGGGCGAGACGGCCGAGCTCGAGCGCGAGCTCGAGGCGCGCATGCGCTCCGCCGCCGGGGAGCTCGAGTTCGAGCGCGCGGCCGGCTGGCGCGACCGGCTCGCGGCCCTGCGGCGGACGGTCGAGCGCCAGGGCGTGCGCCCGCCGGACCGCCTCGAGCGTGACGTGCTCGCCCTCGTGCGCCGCGGCGACCAGGCGCTCGTCCACCGCCTCGCCTTCCGCGACGGACGCTTGGCGGAGAGCCGCTCCCACGCCTTCAAGAGCGAGCTGCCCGACGACGAGCTGTGGCACAACGTGCTCACGGCCTTGTACGGCAGCGGCCGGCGCCGCGCGCCGCGCGAGGTCGTGCTCGGCGCGGAGCCGGCCGAGCTCGAGCTGCTCGAGGGCGTGCTCGGCGAGGGCGTGCGCCTGGTCGTGGCCGCGGGCGGCGAGCGGCGGCGCATGCTCGACCTGGCGGGCGAGAACGCGCGCGCCGCGCTCGAGCGGCGCGAGCGCGAAGGCGCGGCCGAGGAGTCCGGCCTGCTCGAGCTGGCGCGCCTCGCCGACCTGCCCTCCGCGCCGGAGGTGATCGACTGCTTCGACATCTCGAACCTCCAGGGCACGAACGTCGTCGCCAGCCGCGTGCGCTTCCGCGGCGGCCACGCCGACAAGGCCGGCTACCGCCGCTTCCGCGTGCGCGGCGTGCGCGGCCAGGACGACCTCGCCTCGATGCGCGAGGTCGTCTCGCGCAGCCTGCGGCGCGGCGTCGCCGAGGGCGAGCTGCCCGACCTGGTGGTGATCGACGGCGGCGCGGCGCAGCTCGCGGCGGCGCTCGAGGCGCGCGAGGAGGCGGGCGCCTTCGACGTGGCCATGCTCGCGCTCGCCAAGGCGCGACCCATGCGACGCACGGGGCGTCGCATGGGCGCGCGGCGCAGCGCCGAGGTGGACGAGCGCGTCTTCCTGCCGGGCGCGAAGGAGGCGCTCGCGCTCCCGCGCCACGGCGCGGTGCGCCACCTGCTCGAGCGCATCCGCGACGAGGCCCACCGCTTCGCGGTCACCTACCACCGCAAGGAGCGCGGGCGGATCCGCTCCCAGCTCGACGGCCTCCCCGGCGTCGGCCCGGCTCGGCGCAAGGCGCTGCTCCGTCGCTTCGGCAGCGTGGCCGGCGTGCGCGCGGCGAGCGTCGAGGAGCTGGCGGGCGTGCCGGGGATCGGCGCCGACCTCGCGCGCGCGATCCGCGCGCACCTGGAGGAACCCGGCGGCCTCAGGGGACGATCGTGAAGGCGAGCCCGGCGCTCAGCGTCACGGCGCCGGGACCGAGCGCTGGATCGCGCGTCGCGTACTGCGCGTAGACCGTCGCGCCCGGCGGGAGCGCGTGGGCCGCCATGTAGCCCTGCGCGAAGTGGAGGGACAGCGCGCCCCCGCACGGGCCGGGGCCGGCGCTGGGCGCGCCCGCGCTCACCCGCGTCAGCGGAGGCTGCACGCACAGGGTGCCGCCGGCAAAGGGCAGCGCGGCCGGCGCGAGGCCCCAGCCCAGGAGGCCCGGCTCGCCGGCCGGCGCGTGCAGGGCGGTGACGAAGAAGGCGTCCGGTCCGCTGGAGCGCGGCAGCCCGCTCGCGCCGATCACCTGCGTGCAACCCGCTGCGCTCGGGCTGGCCGTGCAGTAGACGGCGAGCAGCGGGCAGGCGAGCGTCGGCTCGGCGACGAAGACGTCCCATTCGGCGTTCGTGTCGCCGGCGGCGAAGGTCGTGCTCCAGCTCTCGAAGGCCACCACCCCGCCATCGCCGGAGAGGGCCGGCAGGCCGCTGTCGCCGTTCCCCTGGATCCCGCCGGGGCCTAGGCTGACGCGCTGGGTGGGTCCCGCGGGAAGATGGCGCAGGAACACGTCGAACTCGCCGTTGGAGTCGCCCGGGACGAGGTTCGGGGCTTCGCTCTGGAAGGCGACCGATTTCCCGTCCGCGGCCAGGCTCGGCCGGTGGCTGCCGCCCTGGCCCGGCGCCCCCGAGGAGCTCGCGCTGGCGAGCCAGGTCCGATCGGAGGCCGGCAGGCGCACGTAGATCTGCCAGCGCCCGTCCACCGGGCCCTGCAGCAAGCTTGCGGCGCGGCTGGAGAACGCGACCGCGCGCCCGCCCTCGCCGAGCGAGGGATAGAGCGAGTCCCCATCCAGTTGGAGATGGCCGGGAGCCAAGCTGGCGCGGATCGTGGTGCCCGCGGCGAGGTCGCGCAGGAAGACGTCGTAGGCCTGGTTCGTGTCCCCGGGGACGAGGTCGCTCGCGCTCGAGTGGAAGGCGACGAAGCCGCCGTCGGGGGAGAGCGAGGCATCGCTCGACCCGCCGTTGCCGGGCGAGCCGAGCGGACCCGCGCTGGCGAGCACGGTCTTGCC
>DATKBQ010000474.1:0-7546 GCA_035546375.1 Planctomycetota bacterium
ACAACCCGATGGTGCCCGGGATCGACTCGATCCAGCTCGAGAACCTGGTCGACGCCCACGGCAACGCCTTCCCGAGCACGCTCAGCGCGATCGCGCAGGGCAGCACGGTGGCCAACGACTTCGACGGCGACCCCGAGGCGACGACGGTGGCGAACCGGGGCGGCGATCACGTGATCGCGCCGTTCGTGCAGGCGCTCGACCCCGACTCGGCCCTCGATCCGGCGCGCTGGAGCTGCGAGTCGCCCGCGGGCACGCCCGTCGACCTCGCGGGCGCGACCTTCACCTCCGACCTGGCGGCCAAGGAGCTCCTGATCGAGCTGGACGTCGACCTCGCGAGCGGGGCCAGCTTCGTCTTTGCCCCCGCGGCCGGCAACGCGCCCTGGGACGTCGACGGCGAGGACTTCGCCTCGACCTTCACAGGCAGCGTCGGGGGCGACATCACGCCGCCGTCGGTGCTCACCATGGTCCAGAACCGCACCGTCGACCCGAGCGGCAAGACCGTCGACGCCACGCTCAGCGAGGACGTGGACGAGGCCAGCGCGGAGAACCCCGCCAACTGGAGCATCAGCGGCGTCAACGTGCTCACGGCGACGCGGATGGCGGGCCTGGACCTGGTGCGGCTCGAGCTCGACGACCTGGCGGTCCCCGGAGCGAGCCTGGGCGCCGCAGCCAACGTCGCCGACTTGGCCGGCAACGTCATGGGTGCCCAGAACTCGATCCCGGTCGGATCCACCGACATCACGCCCCCCTCGCCGATCACCGCCGCCGCCTCCGCGGTCGAGGGCGCCGACAACGACACGGTCGTGGTCGCCTTCGACGACGACATGATCGAGGCGGACGTGACCAACCCGGCCTGGTGGGTGGTCGAGTCGCCGGTCGGGACGATGCTCGGCACGAACCTGGCCGGCGTGACCTGGGAACCGATCGCGCGCACGGCCACCCTGACCTTCGCCGCCGGCACCGCAGTCGACTTGAAGCGCGGCGACGACTTCCGCGTGCGCTTCGTCAACATGCGCGACATCGGCGGCAACGTGGTCAAGCCGACCTGGCTGACCGGAGACGTGGTCGCCGAATCGAAGCTCCCCGCGATCGTCTCGGTGTGGGTGGAGAGCGCCTTCGCCAACCGCGTTCACGTGCGCTTCAGCGAGCCCTGCGACTGGCTGGACGACCTCGGCGGGTGGACGAGCTACACCGTCCGCGACTCCGGCGGGGTCATCAAGGGCACGCCGAGCAGCGCCACGGAGGACGCCGACCGCATGGGCGTGCGCCTGACGTTCGGCTTCGCCGTGATCGCTTCGAGCGACACCCTCGACGTCTACGGGATCACCGACCTGGCGGGCAACGTCCTGTTCCCGCTGCTCTCGGCGCCGATCGCCGCCGAGGACTCGGCCGAGCCCGGCCTCACGGGCGGCGCGAGCCTCGCGACCACGCTCACGGGCGAGGAGAACGACGTGCTCGAGGTCACCTTCGACCGCCAGCCGAGCCCCTGGGGCCTGCTCGACTCCGACCACTGGAGCCTGAGCCAAGGCGGTAACCCGGTCAGCCTCGGCGGCGCGCGCTTCGTCCACGACGGAGCCCTGGGGGTCTCCATCCAGCTCGACGGGGTCGGCGCGGCGAGCCTCGCCACGGGCGCGCTCTACGACCTGGAGGTGTCGGACCTGCTCTCGGCCCAGGGCGTGGCGATGTCCGGGCCCTCCTCGGACATGGCGCTGGCCGCCGGCGACACGACGCCTCCCGACCTCCCCGCGGGCCGCGCGCGGATCGACGCCGCCAACCCGACCGACTCGATCCTGATCGAGATGGACGAGGCGATCGACCCGGCCGACGCCGTGGACGTGACGAAGATCGACATCAACGGGGCGACCAACCCCGACACGGCGACACGGCTGGGCCCGCGCACGATCCGTGCGACGTTCTCCGGCGGCGTCACCACGGCGGACACGGTCAACGTGAACCTGCGCGACCTGGCCGGGAACGCCGGGATCGCGAGCCGCGCGATCGTCTCCCAGGACGTCTCGGGACCGTTGGTCACGGACGTGTCGGGGGTGAGCGTCTCCGGGCTCGGCGGGGACTACGTGATCGTGAACTACGACAAGCCCGTCGACCTCCAGTCGGGGCTCCAGGTCTCCAACTACGCGGTGACCAACGGCGCGACCGCGATCAACCTCGCGGGCGCGCAGGCGCGCTATGCCAGCGGAGCGAACCGCGTGACGATCTACCTTCCGCCCGGCCAGGAGCTGCAGCCCTCGGCCGGCCTGACCGTGCAGGTCGACGGCGTGATGAACCACGCCGGGCTGACGATGAACCCGCCGGCCTCGGTCGGTGGCACGGTCGGCGGCGACACGACGGCCCCGAGCCTGGCGGCCGCCTTCGCCAACCACCGCGAGGACGCGGCGGGCCGCGTGATCGACCTGCGCTTCGGCGAGCACGTCGACGAGGCCTTTGCGCTCGCCCCGTCGAGCTGGACCGCCAGCGGCGGCCAGGGGGTGGTCGGCGTCGAGGCCTTGGACCTCGACCTGTACCGGCTGACGCTCACGGCGGCCTTGGCGAGCGGCCAGACCCTGTCGATCACCGGCATCCGCGACCTCGCCGGGAACGCGGCGGGGACGCTCCAGATCGCGCCGCTGCCCTGAGCCAGGCCTGAGCCCGAGCGCACCGCCGGTCCCGGGCGCGGCGAACGGTTTCACCCTACAGCCTCGGCCTCGCCGGGTTCGATAGGGCCGAGGTGGATCGCCTCCCGGCTTGGCGCAGGGCCGGCCGCGGCGAGCGAGAGAGAGTGGAGCGTGCCGCGAGCCCAGATCGACGACGACCGCATCGTCCGCGAGGTGGTGACCACCCTGACCGGCGGCGAGCCGGGCGCCGAGCGCGCCGCTCTCCGCCAGCAGATGGAGCAGGCCGCGCGCGAGTTCGATTCGCTGGCCGCGGAGACCCTGTGCAAGGCGCTCCTCGAGCGGCTGACCGCCAAGCCCGACGACGTGCGCGAGCTGGAGACGCTCCTGATCCTCGGTCTGGCTCACCCGAACGTCTTGCAGGAGCACCGGATCCCGCTGGTCCAGGAGGGACGGCGGCTGGCGATCCTGCTCGAGCGCCAAGGCGAATCCGAGCGCGCCCAGTCGCTGCTCGAGCTGCTCTGCGGACAGTGTCCCGAGGACCGCGGCCTCGATCGCGAGCTGGCGGGCATGCTGCGCCGCAGCGGCAGCACCGACCGCCTGGTCGAGCGCTACCTGCGCCGCGCCGAGGAGGCGATGCACGAGGGGCGGCGGAAGGACGCGGTGCGCTGGCTGCGCGAGGTGCTGCTCGTCGACCGCTCGCGCCGCGACGTGGCGCGCATGATCCGCGACCTGGGCTTCGAGCAGGTGGCGCGCCGCAAGGCCTGGCTCTTCGCAGGCAAGGTCGCCGTGGGAGCGGCGCTCCTGGCCGCCCTCGCCTGGGCCGAGGTGGACCGCGAGCGCGCGCTCCTCGCCGAGTACGAGGCGATCCCCCCGGCGCTGCCCGGCGAGGTGGGCTCGCTGCGCGGCCGCCTGGCGGCGATCGACGAGATGGTCGACGCGAACGCGCCGTGGATCGGGATCTTCGCCGCCAGCCACGAGCGTGCCGAGCTGCGCGCCGCGATCGCGCGCATCGGCTCCGCCGAGGCCGAGGCCCTGGCCGTCCGTGCGGACGAGCAGGCCCAGCAGGCGACGCAGGCCGAGAGCGCGCGCATCCGCGGCCGGATGGCCGCGGAGCGCGGCGACTTCGCCGCGGCCCGCGAGGAGCTCGAGAAGGCGCTGGAGCTGGCACCGGCGGACTGGCCGCACCGCGGCCGCGTGCAGGCCGACGTGGACGCGATCGTCGCTTGGCAGGCCGAGAACCGCGGCCGCACGGCGGAGGTGCGCCGGTGAGCCTGGTGCGGCGGCTCTTCTCGGGTGCACGCATCCGCGAGGCGCGTGCGCTGCTCGCCCACGAGCCCAGCGCCGCGAACTACGCGGCGCTCGCCCACGAGCACGTGCGGCTGTCGGAGATGGCCGAGGCCCTGCGCGTCTGCGAGGAGGGGCTCTCGAGCTTCCCGGGCAACGCCGAGCTGGAGCGCCTGGCCGACCGGGCGCGCGAGCTGGCGCTCGGCGACCGCACGCGCGAGCTCTCGCGCCAGCTGCGCGAGTCGCCGCGGCCGGCGCTCTACCGCGAGCTGTGCGCGATCCTGCTCGAGTCGCGGCGCACGACGCGCGCCGAGGAGCTGGCCCAGGAATGGTTCGAGAAGACGGGCGACTCCCAGGCGCAGCTCGTGCGCGCCGAGGCGCGCCTGCAGCGCTTCCTCGCCGACCGCCGCCGCGAGGACGCGCGGCTGGCGCTCGAGCACCTGGACGGCGCCGAGCGGCTCTTCCCCCACGACGAGCGCCCGCTGCGCCTGCGGCTCTCGCTCGCCTCGCGCGCCGGCGCCTGGCGCGAGGCCCAGCGCATCGTCGCCCGTCTGCTCGAGCTGGCGCCCGGCGATCCCGTGCTCGAGGCGCGCTTCCGGACGCTGGCGACCATGGCCGAGACGGCGCCGTCCCTCGAGCAGGCCCTGCGCGAGGTCGAGCGCACGGGCCGGCTCGCCGACGACGAGCCCGACCGCGCCGTCGCCCCGCCGAGCCCGAGCTCGATCCGGCCGCTGCTCAAGGCCCTCGCCGCGCAGGGCGGAGTGCAGAGCGCGATCTACGAGCGCGGCGCGACCGCGCTCGTGCAGGGCGCGAAGGGAGCGACCGCGGAGCGCGCGGCGCGCTCGATCCGCGAGGTGGTCCAGAAGAGCCGCACCGCCGCGCGCCGGCTGGGCCTGGGCGGCGCGAGCGAGGTGCTCCTCGAGGGCGACTTCGGCTCGCTCCTGATCGCTCCGGCCGAGGCCGGCTCGGCGGCCGTCTGGTGCTCCGGCGAGGTCGGCGAGCGCCACCGCCGCTCGCTCCGCGAGCTGGTCGGCGGCGTCCCCGCGGACGACGGCGAGGAGGACGCATGATCGAGGTGCTCGAGCCGCTGGGCTGCATCGCCGGCGTGCGCATCGCCGTGCTCGTCTCCCCCGACGGCGTTCCCGTCGTCGTGCGCGGGCAGCACGCCGAGGAGGCGCGCGGCGAGGCACAGGGCGCGCTGCAGGGCGAGAATGCGGAGTCGCTCGCGGCCCTGGCGAGCGGCTGGCTCGCCGCCCTGGCGCGGGCCGTCGCGCCGCTCTCGTGGAATCCGCCCACACGGGTCGTGCTGCGCGCCGCGCGCGGGACCCTGGTCATGCTGCACGCGCCCGGGGCCGTGCTCCTGGTCGTCCTCGACCGCGGAGCGAGCCCCGAGGACCTGCGCCTGCCGATGGAGGGGGCGGTGGCGCGGATGCAGCGCATCCTGCGCGCTGCCCGCGGGGCCGCGGCAGGCCGCGCCGAGCCGGCCCCCCCCGCTCCGCTGCCTTCTGCGGCGGAGAGCAAAGGTCTGCACATGGTCCCGGCCGATAGCAGCCCCAAACACAGCCCGCGGGAGTTCCCCGGTTAGCCCACATGGTCCAAATCAACTTCGCCCAGAAGCAGGTCAACGCCAAGATCGTCTACTACGGCCCCGGCATGTCGGGCAAGACGACCAACCTCGAGGTCGTCCACCAGCGCGCGCCGGAGCAGAACAAGGGCGACCTGACCAGCATCTCCACGGACGGCGACCGCACGCTGTTCTTCGACTTCATGCCCCTCGACCTGGGAACGGTGGCGGGCATGCGCACCTGCTTCCAGATCTACACCGTGCCCGGGCAGGTCTACTACAACTCGACCCGCAAGCTGGTCCTCCAGGGGGTCGACGGGGTCGTGTTCGTCGCCGACTCGTCGGCCTCGATGGTGCAGGAGAACCTGGATTCGCTGCGCAACCTCGAGGAGAACCTGAACGAGTACGGCAAGAGCCTGGCGACGCTCGCCCACGTGATCCAGTACAACAAGCGCGACCTGCCCGATGCGCTGCCGGTGGACGAGCTGAACTCGCTGCTCAACCCCTACGGCGCGCCGTGCTTCGAGGCGATCGCGAGCACCGGCCAGGGGGTCTTCCCGACGCTCAAGGCGCTCGCCGCGCGGGTCCTCGAGAGCATCCACTCGTCGAGCTCAGGGATGCCCGCGCCGCGCACGCAGGCGCCGCGCGCCCCGATCCCCGCGCCGCGCCAGCAGGCCGCGCCGGCGGGCTTCCAAGCCGCTCCCGCGCACGCCGCCCAGGCAGGGTTCGCGACCCCGGCGCGCCACGCCGATCCGATGGCGCGCACCGCCTTCCAGCCGCAGCCGCAAGGCCACGCGCCGGCGCCGCACTCGGGATTGCAGCAGCCCGCGCCGGGCTACCCGGCGCAAGGGATCGGCGCGCCGGTCCAGCCGCTGCAGATGCAGGCAGCGCCGATCCACCCGGGGCACCCGGGGCAGCCCCAGATGCAACCCCCGGTGCACCCGGGGCTGCGCCAGACGGGCTTCCACGCGCAGCCGCCGCAGCAGCTCCACCAGACCGGCTTCCACGGCCAAGCCCCGCATGCACAGGCGCAACCTCCGGGCGGGCACCTGCACATGACTCCGCGCGGGGCCGTGGTCCCGCCGAAGCCGGCGGCCCCCGCCCAAGCGGCGCCCAGGCACCCGCAGCGCGCGGCACCGGCCGGGCGGGGAGCTTCGCTCGAGGGCACGCGCTTCCGCCCGCGTGCGGCTGCGCGCCCCGAGCCGCGCCCGACGCCGAGCTCCCCTCGCTCGCGCACCGTGATCTACGTGATCGCCGCGCTCGCCCTTGGCGCGGTCCTGACCAGCGTCCTCTACACCTACTTCTAGGTCGAGCCCATGCCCCGAGATCAAGAACTGCGCGCGCAGAGGCTCGTCTTCTACGAGCAAGACGTCGAGCGGCTGGAGGGCGAGATGGACGCCTTCCTCGAGCTGTCGGGCGCCAAGTGCGTCCTGTTGATCGACAAGGAGGGCCACCTCGTGACCCGCCGCGGCGAGCCGCTCGGCGGCTCCATGGAGTCGATCTCCGCGCTCATCGCGGGCTCGTTCGCGGCAACCAAGGAGATGGCGCGCCTGCTCGGCGAGGACGAGTTCACGATCCTCTTCCACCAGGGCGCGCGCGACAGCATCCAGCTCCAGCTGGTCGGCGAGCGCACGCTCATGGCGGTGCTCTTCGACGAGCGCACGAACCTGGGCCTGGTCCGCTTCTACGCCCAGGAGACCGCCCGCCACCTGACCGAGATCTTCGACGAGATGGCCTTGCGCGCACCCGCGGCAGTCTGCCTCTCGCAGGACTTCGGGGCCGACGCCGCCGCGGCGCTGGACAGCATCCTCTAGCCCGGATCATTCACCAGCCGCCGGCTGCAACGCCGCAACCGCCGGCGCCTGCTGCGTTAGCTTCCGCCCTAGCTCCTCGACGACCTGTCAAGGTCGACTCCGGTGCCCTCCGTCGCCTGCCTTGCATCCACCGGCATTTGCGACGTTTCGCTCGCCGCCTGGCGAATGAACCGAGCTAGTTCGCACGCGCGGGAGACGCCCCTGGAGGCTATTCGAGCTGGACGGCGAGCGCCTCGGGCGTCTCGACCGGCTCCATGCAGGCGTAGTTCCGG
>DATKBQ010000475.1:0-3229 GCA_035546375.1 Planctomycetota bacterium
GTAGTGGAAGAGCGGCCACAGGAAGAAGCGGCGGTCGTAGCCCTTGGGGTTCGCGCGGCCGAACAGGGGCCAGACGCGGTAGCTCGTCCCGCCGCCTCCGCCGCTGGAGTAGTTGAAGACCGGCCACAGGAAGTGCCACTTCGTACGCCCGTCCTTCTCGTTCTTCATGAAGAGCGGGAAGAGCACGAAGCTGATGCGGTCGTAGGTGAAGTAGTTCTCGATCACCCCGTAGAACGGGAAGAAGGCGCGCGCCCGATGGCCGTGGGCGTCCTCCGAGAAGAAGATCCCCGGCAGCATGAAGAGCTTCCACTGGTCGTGGCCGTGCTCGTCGACGTTCCGCTGGTAGCGGGCCACCGGGAGGAGATGCAGGACGTGCTCGCTCTCGCGCACGCGCCGGAGCCCGAGCGGCACGAGGAAGCGCGAGAGCGAGTCGCGCTCGCCGTAGACGTTGTGGCCGACCAGCGGCCGCAGCATCCACTCGCGGGCAGGCAGGCCGGGGGCCGGGCGGCGGACGCGGACCGCGCCGGCCAGGGCCTCGGTCTCCAGGCCTCCGCCGGCCATCGCCAGGCGCGAGTAGAGCGGCGAGAGGTGCACGTCCCGCGCCGTGCTCGCGCAGGCCGTGAGGACGGGGAGGAGGAAGAGGCCCGCGGCGAGCGTGGAGCGGGCGTGCCCGGGGCCCCGGCGTCCCCTGGCCCGTGCAACCGCCCTTCGGCCGCGCGAGGTGCGCATGCGCCTGCGGATTGTGAGGGCCGCGGGGCGCGATGCAAGGAGCGTCGGGGCGGGCGCGGAGGGTCTCGAGGGCGCCGCGCCGGCTTGTCCCGCCGCTCGGCGCCGTGATATAGGGTCCGGAGCCGCGCGCACGGGTGCTGGCGCAGCCGCCGCTCGCGCTCCAGGGCCACGCGCCGCGTATGACCACGTACCTGAGCGGGATCCAACCGAGCGGTCGCCCGCACCTGGGCAACTACTTCGGCGCGATCGCGCAGCACATCGCGCTCCAGGAGGAGGGCGGCGAGCACTTCTACTTCATCGCCGACTACCACGCCCTGACCACCAGCCGCGACCCCTCGGAGCTGCGCGGGCGGGTCTTCGAGACGGCCGCGAGCTATCTGGCGCTGGGCCTGGACCCCGAGCGCGCGACGCTGTTCCGCCAGAGCGACGTGCCGGAGGTGACCGAGCTGTGCTGGCTCCTCTCCTGCACCAGTGGGATGGGGGTCCTGGAACGCGCAGTGTCGTTCAAGGACAAGGTCCAAAAGGGCATTTCCCCGAGCATCGGCCTCTTCCTCTATCCCGCATTGATGGCGGCCGACATCCTGGCCTACGACTCCGACGTCGTGCCGGTCGGGATGGACCAAGTGCAGCACGTGGAAATCGCGCGCGACTTGGCCGCGGCCTTCAACGCCGCCTACGGCGAGACCTTCGTCCTGCCGCGCGTGCGCGTCTCGCCCCACGCGAAGGTGCCCGGGCTGGACGGCGAGAAGATGAGCAAGAGCTACGGCAACGACGTCTGGATCTTCGAGGCCGGGAAGCCGCTGAAGAAGCAAATCGCGCGCATCGTCACCGACAGCCGCCCGCCGGAGGAGCCGAAGGAGCCCGAGGGCTTGCTGCTCTTCGAGTTCCTGCGCCTGTTCCTGCCGCCCGCGGAGCTTGAAGACTGGAAGGAGCGCGTGCGCCGCGGCGGCGAGGGCGCGCCGGGCTACGGCCACATGAAGACGCGCCTCGCCGAGGCGATCGAGGAGCGCTTCGCGCCGGCTCGCGAGCGGCGCGCGGAGCTGCTCGAGCGGCCCGAGGAGGTCGAGGCCGTCCTCGCGCGCGGCGCCGCGCGCGCCGCCGAGCGCGCCCGGGCGACGCGCGATCGCGCGCTGCGCGCGTGCGGGCTGCGGTGAGTCGGTAGCGGCGGCCGGGACGCGTCCGCTCGGCCCAGCGATTCCGCACGCCGCCGGCTGCAAGATGCGGATACGGCAACAGCCGAAGAATCGCGCTCCTCCCTGGACGAGTCGTCGAGGAGCAGCGTAGGCTGTATGCCTTGCCTGAAAGGACTCGCAAGAAGGGAGAGCAGCCATGCCGAACCGTGGAGCGATGCTTCCGCCTCCCCCGTCCCCTCCCGCGGGAGAAGTCGAAAGGGCTTTCGAGGAACGCCTTCTCGCGTTGCAAGAGCGGATGTACGCATGCGCGTTGGCCCGGCTCCGTCGTTACGGCGCCAGAGCCCTGCGCGAGGTGGAAGATGTCCTGCAGGGTGCTGTCAGGCGGGTGCTCGAGGCTAGACAGCACGCTCCGCCCCCCGACACGAAAGCCTTCGACTTCTGGGTCCTGGGGCATGTGAGGAACGCCTGCCGGGATCGGCTGAGGAAGTTCCTCACACCTGAACGCATGGGCGTTGGCGAGTTCCTCGCAGACCCGGAGGATGATCGTCTGCAGTCTCCGGCACGGTTGCTCGAAACCCGGGAGGTCCTGCAGGCGGTCGTCACGGCCATCGCAGACCTGCCCATACTGGAGCGGCAAGCCCTCGTTGCCCACTACCGCCGAGGCCTGTCACCGAGCGAGATCGCTCACCGCTACAGCACTACGCGGACCGCGGTGGAATCCCGCATCCAGAGGGGCCGGGAGCGCGTCCGTCACCGGCTGAGGCGTGAGGGTTGGTCACTGTAGCCAGAGGCCCGAGACTGGCACACCACGCACCAGGTCCAAGGGTTTTCCGCGGTTTCCGCGGTGGAGCGCCCGCGTTCGTTGACAGTATGCTGTAGGAACCCGGAGCAAGCCATGGCCGAGAGGCACCCGCTGTCACCTGCTCAATCCCAGATTCCCCGTTCCCAGGTCGGGCGCGATCGCCGGGGCAGCGGATCGATGATGGCGGTGGCGTGCGTCGCCGCGGCGGGCATCGTCACCGGAGCTCTCTACGCGATCCAGAAGTCGACTGAGGCGGTCTCCACTGCGGGCGCAGCCTCGGCACGCTCACAAGGACATGATCATCACCGCGGAGTCAAGACGCCCATAGTAGAGCCGATACGCCCCCCGCGAGAGGAGATAATCGAACACCAGATCGCGGAGGATCATCTGTCCACCGCGCAGGTCCTCGGGATAGCGCAACAAGAACGGTCACCGCTGGGAACTCTGCCGCTTGTCCGGCATGGCCAGCTGCCATTGCCGGGCACTTTCGCCGCAGATCCGGAGTTCAATCCCGAGGGGCGAGAGCTTACTCCCGAGCTTCATGCCGCGCTTGAAGATCTGATAC
>DATKBQ010000476.1:0-5847 GCA_035546375.1 Planctomycetota bacterium
GCTTGTCCCACTTGCCGATGTCGACGAGCACGACGTCGTACTCGTAGGAGAGCTTGCGCGCCAGGTCCCGGTCCTCCTTGCACAGACCGTGCAAGGCGACGCACCAGCTTCACCAGTTCGCGCCCCACTCGATCAGGACGCGGCGGTTCTCCTTCTTCGCGCGAGCGAGCGCGGCGGCGATGTCCTTGCGGGCGTCGGCGCGCTCGTCGAAAGGCGCCGGGGCCTTCTTGGGCTCCTGGTCCTTCGGCGCGGGCGGGTCCTGGCGCGGCGCGAGCGCGGCGAGCGGCAGCGCGAGCAGCGCGAGCGCGGCGGTGCGTGCGGTCCACATGGCGGCCTCCTTCCGGTGGGGCAGTTTGGATGGTAGCTCGCTCCCAGCCCGCCGACCAAGGTAGGATGACGCGCGGACCTGGGTCCGATTCCCCGGGCCGAAGGGCCCGGTCCCGTGTTGGCCGTACGGCTGCCATGGACGCGATCGCAACCCTTTCTCGGCTCCACGAGCATGCGGCGTGGGCAAACGTCGAGACCCTCGCGGCCCTCGAGCGCGCCTCGCACAACGAAGCCGCGCGCGAGCTGATCGCCCACGTCGTCGCCGCGGAGTTCTTGTGGCTCGACCGGGCTCCACGGCACGCCCCAGCGGTACCCCGTCTGGCCCGACTGGTCGCTGGAGGAGATCGGCGCGCGCCAAGCGGAGCTTCCGGGAGCCTGGCGCGCCTTCCTCGGGGACTGCGGCGCAGCAGGGCTCCTGCGCCAGGTCTCCTACGTCAACTCGCGCGGCGAGCGCTGGTCGAGCACCGTCCACGACATCGTCGCGCACGTCGCGCTGCACGGGGCGCACCACCGCGGCCAGATCGCGGCCGAGCTGCGCCGCGCGGGCCTCGAGCCCCCCTACCTCGACTTCGTGCACGCCGCCCGCACGGGGCAGATCTGAGCTCAGCGCGCGTACAGGTCGATCACGCGCTCGATCGAGCGCGAGCACACCTTGCAGAAGCTCGTCGGGTTGCGCGTGAACATGATGCAGTCGACCTCCGGCCTGTACAGGCCCTTCGCTTCGTAGGCCGCGCCCTCGAAGGCGCCGACCTGGCCGAAGTGGCGCTCCGCCTCCAGGAGCGGCTTGGTCGCCGCCTTCACCTCGCGGAAGAGCGCCTCCATGGCCTCCTCGGGCGCCTTCTGCTCGATCAGCTTCGCGCGCTTCGCCTGGTAGGCCAGGTCGAGTTGGTCGTAGGCCTCCTTGCCCCAGGGCGTCGGCACGGGGACCGAGGGCTCCACCATGTCGCGCCACTTGAGCTGCTCAGGATCGAGCAGCGCGGTCACGTTCGGCTCCCACGGCTCGACGCCCGGCGGGGTGAAGTCCTCGTAGCTGACCTGCGAGGAGTAGTACTCGTCCGCCAGCCCGGCGAAGGAGTGGCCGAACTCGTGCACGAACACGTACGGCGCCGGCTCGGTGTCGGCGGCGACCGTCGCGTACAGGTTGAAGATCCCGCCGCCGCCGTACTTGCGGTCGTTGAAGACCACGATCAGCGTGTCGTACGGCGCCTGGGCGGCGATCTCGCGCAGATCGCGGTTGGCGTAGGTCAGCACGTAGCGGTCGCTGTCGAAGGCGTTGAACGAGAGGCCCAGCGGCGAGCTGCGCCAGACGTCCTTGCGCGGGTTCGAGATGCCCGACTCCGCCGCCGGCACGTGGAGCGTGCGCACGTTGAAATCGCCCTTGCGCGAGCGAAAGGGCTCGGTCTCGAAGAGCGCCGCGCTCAGCCGCTCGGCGTCGCCGCGGAACTTCCCGGCCTCGGCCGCGGTGTAGCCTTCGCCGAGCACCAGCACGTCGACCTTGGTCTCCGGCGAGCCGCTCTCGAAGAGCGGCGCCACGACGCCCCGCGCGACCGGCCGCGATCGGTCGGCGAAGCGCCCACTCGGATCGACCACCTGCGCGAAGATCTCGCGGAAGGCGCCGTCGGCCCCGCGCTTGTGCAGCACGAGCTGCACCTTCCCGCGCGGCTCGGGCATGCGCTGCGACTCGTGGAACACGCGCCACGCGCGCTTCGCCTCGCCGGTCGTCTCCCATTCGCCGTAGATGCTCGCGAAGCCGCGCGAGTAGAGCACGCGGTTGGTTTCCACATCGCGCGCGACGAACAGATACTTGCCGAGGTTCGTGTCGTCGACCAGCCGGGTGCGGCTGCCCGGCCAAGGGCCCTCCACGCGCAATCCGTCCAGGCTGACGTGCTCCTCGCTCGCGTCGCCGGAGTGGTGGTAGTCGAAGCGCAGCGTGCGCCCGGTGAAGTCGCGCTCGAAGTCCGCCTGCGCGGACGCGGCCCAGAGGATCAGGGAGAGGATCATGCACGCGAGGCTACGAAGTCCCTCCGGCGCGCGCGAACCCGCGGCGCTCCTGGCGGTGTGCAAAGGCCGTGTAACGCAAAGCGTTGAACTGTCGCGGAGACAGTTCATCGTCGACCGCTTCCGCTAGTCGCCGGCTTTCGCGGAGCGCGCGTGGATCAGGATCAGGGCCGCCTCGTCGCAAGCGCGCTGGGCCTCGTCGCCGCCCTGGTTGGTGGCCACGAGGACCGCGAAGCCCTTCTCGGGTGCGATCCACACGGTGCAGAACCACAGGGTGTTGCTGCCGCTGTGGGTCAAGACGCGTCCGCCCCAGCTGCGCTGGGTCACGCCCCAGCCCATGGCGTACGCCGGCTCGGAGCCGGGCGGGGGCGTGTGCAGCTTCTCGAAGCTCGCCGCGCGCAGGATCTTCGCGCCGCCGCGCTCGCCGTCGAGGTGCGCCGCAACGAAGCGCGCCCAGTCGGCGAGCGAAGCGTGCACCGATCCCGCCGGCCCGATCGCCGCGGGGTTGTCCGCCTTCGGACCCGTGCCGACCGGCTTGCCGCGCCGGTCGTGACCGACCGGCTGATCCAGCGTTCCGGGCTTGCCCGGCGGGCCGAAGCCGGCGCTCTCCATGCCCAAGGGCTCGAAGAGCTGCTTGCGCATGAGATCTTCCCAGGCCTTGCCGGTCGCGCGCTCGGCCATCGCGCCGGCGATCGCGTACCCGGCGTTCGAGTAGAGGAACTTCGTCCCCGGCGGCGCCACCGGCGGCCGGGCGAGCACGCCCTCGACCAGCATGCGGCGCTGCTCGGGCGGCGAGGCTTCGCTCTCGCGCAGTCGCCGCCACAGCCCGCCCGCGTCGAGCTCCTCCGGGGCACCGGCACGGTGCGTCAGGAGCTCCTCCAAGGTCACCGCGCGCCACGCCGGGTCCATCTTGGGAACGAGGTCCGAGAACGCCGCTCCCACGGTGCTGTCCCAGGCGAGCTCCTTGGCCTCGACCAGCCGCGCGATCAGGGTCGCGGTCATCGCCTTCGTGCACGAGCCGAGGTGGAAGCGCTCCTCAGGCGTGACCCGCGCCTCGCGGCCGAGCTGGCGCACGCCGTCGGCGCCCAGGGCGACGACCGCGGTTCCCTCGAAGATCGCGCCGGCCAGCGCGGGGACTCCGTGGCGCTCGCGGATCGGGGCGAGGAGCTCCGAGACGTCGCGCGGCGCGCGCGCGGGTGCCTGGGCGCCTCCCGCTTGCAACGGATGCGGAACGCCCGCCGCGACGCCGGCGAGAAGCGCCAATGCGAGCGGCCCGCGGACGAGGCTCCGCGCGCTCACCTGGCGGCTCGCGCCGGCCTGCGACGGCGTGCAGGCTTCGGCCGCTCGCCCTGCAGCGCCGAGCGGACACTCTCGATCTGCCGCTCGTGGATCCGGTCGTGGCCGGCGTACATCGTGACCAGGCGGGCGATCGACTCCTCCCCGCGCTCGGCGTGCAGGCCGGTGCGGTCGAAGGCGCCGGGCGGCAGGCGGCGCAGGAGGCCGACGTTCACGGCGCGCGCCATGGCGAAGTGCTCGAGGAGCTCGGAGGTCGAGGCGCGCTCGATTCCCAGGCGCTCCACGAACAGGTCCTGGTCGTAGGCCGGGATCGGCGGCCGATCGTGGGCGGCGATCATGCGCACGCGCGCGCCGAAGACGATCTCGCCGTCGGCGAGGTGCGCGACGACCTCCTTGATCGACCACTTGCCCGGCGCCGGCCGCCGGGCGAGCTGGCGCTCGCTCAGCCCGCGCAGGAGCCGCTTCAGGCGCGCGGGTGCCTTGCGCTGCGACTCGATCGGATCGGCGCCGCCGAGCGCCTCCACGTAGCGATCTTGGATGGTCTTCCGCTCCTGCGCGCGGGCCATGGGCTCACCTCCTGCGCAGAGGATAGCCGAGGCGCGGCGCGCGGCGCCTCAGGCGGCGCGGCCGAGGAGCGCCTGCACGAAGCTGCGCGCGCGCCTCGACGTCCAGCCGTGGCGCAGGCGTAGGACGTCCGAAGCCCCGGCCATGTCGCCCGACTCCACCAGCTCGCGCACGAAGTCATCGAGGTCGCGGCCGCGCAGCCGGCCCCAGGCACGCGCGGGGACCCGGCGAGGCTCGAGCACGGCCAAGGTGGTGCCGAGCTCGGCCAGGGCGCGCTCGATCGGGACGCTCGCGCGGCGCGCGGGCACGCGCCAAGGGATGCGAACCACGTCGGCCGAAGGGAGCGAGATCCGCCCGGGGCTCGGCTGGGAGCGTTCCAGGAGCGCGCGGAGCTCGCGCGTCGAATCGCCTGATCCATGGGGGCCATGGGGGCGGAGCTGCACCTCGAGGTGCTGGGAGACCTGGCGCACGTCGACCAAGCCCGATTCGCCGCGCAGGGAAGGCAGCTCGCGCACCGCGAAGACGGCGCGCACGCCGGCGATCTCTTCGGCCGGGATCCAGACCCGATGGTGATCTCTCGTTGGGGCCAAGCCGGCACCGGACGGAGAGATGCGCACCACCAAGCCGTCCGGCCGCTGGCGCAAGACCCAGCTCGAATGCCTCGACCGCGCCCGGAGCACGAGCGCCAGCCGCACCGCGATCGCCAGAGAAGGGGCGGCGACGAGCCAGCCCAGCGCTCCATGGGTGGACAGAGCGATGGCGCTCAGGACAATGCCGGCGGCGAGCGCGGCGGCCTCGGCCGCCACGGCTCCCCACGGCCATTCCCTATAGACGCGTTCCCCCCGGCCGGCCGGAAGTTCGGATTCGAGCAGCAACTGCAAGCGAGGCGTCGATCTTAGCCGGGAATCGGCTCGCGGTGAGCCCCGACGTGAGACCCGCCTCGAGGAAGACCCGCTCGAGGCGCGCGGGCTCCGCCGCGGTGGCTCGGCGCGCGAGCGCTCGCTACCTTCATGGAATGACGAAGCGCCGCCCCTCGCTCCTGGCCCTAGCCCTCGTGGGCGGGGCCTGCGCCGCCGACCCGGCCTCCCAGGAGGCGACCCGGCCCCAGCCGCGGATGGCGGCAGAGGCGGCACCCGCCCCCGAGCCGCTGACCCTCGACCTGATCTTCGAGCTGTCGAGCCGCCTCCGCCCGCGGCCCGACGCCTTCCTGGGGTGGATGCCCGACGGCGAGCACTACCTGGCTCGGGCGCCACGCGCTCCCTCCCCGCCGGAGGAGAAGCGCGGCGAGGTGGCCGGGGAAGCGAAGCCGACCGAGGCGGCCAAGCGGGAGGAAGCGCCGCCGCGGCCGTTGCTCGCGGTCGAGGCGCGCAGCGGCGCCACGCGGGCGCTGTTCGAGCCGGCCCAGCTCGAGGCCGTGCTGCGCGCCGTCCCCGGCCTCGAGCCGGAGCGCGCGGCGCAGTGGAGCCGCGGCACGGACTTCACCTGGTCGAAAGACAAGGCCGCGATCCTGCTCAACCGTGAAGACGACCTCTTCGCCTGGCGGATCGGCGCCGAGCGCGCCGTGCGCCTGACGAACGACGGAGCGGAAGAGCAGAACGAGGCCTTCTCGCCCGACGGGACGCTGGTCGCCTTCGTGCGCGACCACGACATCCACGTCGTGCC
>DATKBQ010000477.1:0-2801 GCA_035546375.1 Planctomycetota bacterium
GCGCGTGAAGGCCTCGGAGAGGAAGAAGACCTCGGGATGCGCGCGGCGCACCTCGGCGATCAACCATTCCCAGAACGCGTACGGCTTGGTGTGCGGGTTGTCGACGCGGAAGATCTTCACGCCCTCGCCGATCCAGAAGTCGACCACTCCCATCAGCGCCTTCCACAGCTCGCGCCAGTCCTCGGTCTCGAAGTCGATCGGGTAGATGTCCTGGTAGCGCTTCGGCGGGTTCTCCGCGTACTGGATCGAGCCGTCCGGCCGGTGGCGGAACCACTGCGGGTGCTCCGTCACCCACGGGTGGTCGGGCGCGCACTGGAAGGCGATGTCGAGGGCGACCTCGAGGCCGTGGCCGCGCGCGCTCTCCACCAGGCGGGCGAAGTCGGCGCGGGTCCCGAGCTCGGGATGGATCGAGGTGTGGCCGCCCTCGCCGGAGCCGATGGCCCACGGGCTGCCGGTGTCGTCCGGCGCGGCCTCGGTGGAGTTGTTGCGCCCCTTGCGGTGCACGCGGCCGATCGGGTGGATCGGCGGGAGGTAGAGGACGTCGAAGCCCATGCCGGCGACGTACGGCAGGAGGCGCTCGACGTCGGCGAAGGTGCCGTGGGTCCCGGGCGTCGCCGCGGCGGAGCGCGGGAAGAGCTCGTACCAGCTCGAGAAACGCGCGCGCTCGCGGTCGACGTCGTCGGCGAGCGGCGGCTCGCGGCGCAGCGCGTCGCGGCGCTCGCTCCAGCGGGCCATCAGGCGCGCGAGCTCCGCGTCGAGCGCCGCCTCGACGCGCTCGGCTTGGGACGCATCCGAGCGCAGGAGCAGAACGGCATCGCGCAGGCGCGCGGCGTCGTCGCCCGCAGCGCGGGTTGCGGCGGCCTCGACCAGCTCGGCGCCCTCGAGCAGCTCGAGCGCCACCGACTGGCCGGCCTGCGCCTTGCGCTCCAGCCCGCGCCGCCAAGTGCGGAAGCGGTCGACCCAGGCCTCGACGGTGAACTCGTGGGGCTCGAGCGAGGAGACTCGGAAGCGCGCGCTCCAGACGTCGTTCGGGCCGGGCACCATCGGCACCTCGCGCCACTCGGCGCCTTCGCCCGCAGGGGCGCGCCGCCAGAGGAGCACCGCCGCCAGGACGTCGTGGCCTTCCGCGTGCACGTCGGCGGTGACCCCGACCTCCTCGCCGACCGTGCGCTTGATCGGGAAGCGCCCGCAGTCGACCTGCGGCTCGAGGTTCTCGATCACGACCCGCGGCGGCTGGCGCTCGGGAAGGCCGGCGTCGCGCGCCGCGAAGGACCTCTCCGCGGGCTCCGCGGGAGCCGCCCGCGCGCGGCTCCGCGCGGCCTCGACGAACCCTCCTCGGCCCTCGTGCTCCTGCATCCTGGTCCGTGCGGCGCGCGGGCCCTCGAGCGCTGCGGGTCGCGAGTCCTGCCTTGGCCGACCCGCAGGGGCTCCGGCGCGGCGGCATGATAGCACGCGAGGGCTCCGCGTTCGAAGCGCCCGGACGCAGCGCGGCATGTGCCGCCGCCGCGCCTGGCGCGGCGCGTGGATCGGTCCCCCGCGGCCCGAGGTCTAGCGGGGTCCTACCCCAGCCCGTATCACTGGCCGCTCCACGTCGCTCGCCAAGGCAAGACCCCCGGAAACCGATGCACGCGCCGCGCTTGGCGGCGCGGCTGCGGCACCTGCTCGCGGCCCGCTCGCGAAAGCCGATCGACGCGCCGCGCCTGCTGGCGCGGCTCGGCACGTGCTCGCTTCGCTGAGCTAGACGTCTTGGGCTTGTGGGAACTTGACTCGTTCGGGAAGCTCCTGGGGCCCAAGACGTCTAGCGCCAAGTGAATGCGCTCGGCTCGGACGTGTAGCATGGCCGCTTCGTCCTCGTCCGCTCCGGTCCATTCTCGCCCTCCGCCGCCATGAAGAAGCTCCCGCTCGCCCTGCTCATCCTCTCGATCGCGATCCTGATCCCGCTCGCCGTGCTCCTGCTCGGACGCGGCGAGGCGCCTCCGGAGGCGGCGGGGCCCGCGGCGCAAGCGAGCGAGCCCGCGGCGCCCGCGCCCGCCGCCGAGCTGGCGAGGCCGCGCCAGGAATCCGCAGCTCCCGAGGCCGTGTCGGCGCTCGAGTCGGAGCGCGTAGAGGCTCCGATCGCGCGCGACGCGAGCGGCAAGCGCACCTGGGATCCCGCGGACACGGTGTGGATCGAAGGCGTCGTGCGCATGCCCAAGGGCGTGCCCGGCGACGAGAAGCTCGAGGTATTCGCGGTCGAGACGGACGTCTCCCCGGGGGCGCACGACGCTTGGCTCGACGAGATCGCGCTTGCGCGTGCCGAGGTCGGCCTGCTCGGCGATTTCAAGCTGGGACTGCCCCCGCAGCGGGAAGGCGAGCGCGCGTGGATCGCGCTCCGGGGACGCTACCTGTACGCGCCGGCGGTGCGCTTGGATCCCGACCAGCGCAAGCTGAGCTTCGATCCCAAGCTCGGGGCGTGGATCTCGGGCCGGCTGATCGTCCTCGCCGGCGCGACGCCTGACGAGTCCGAGCTGCAGGGGCTGGACCTCGCGCTCGAGGTGGACCCCATGGCGCGCATCGGCGCGCGCCAGAGCGGCGGCGAGATCGTGTGGAGCCGGCGCACGCCGGTCGCGGCGGACGGCACCTACCAGCTGCGCGGCGTCGCCGCCGACCACGCCTACGACCTGCGCTTGGTTCCCGAGCGCTTGGCGGCGCTCAAGACCGCCCAGTTCCGCCCCTCACCCGGCGAGCACGTGGTCCAGGACCTCGCCCTCCTGCGCGGCGCGACCGTCGCCGGCCGCGTGGTCGGCGCGGCCGGGAAGGGC
>DATKBQ010000478.1:0-10320 GCA_035546375.1 Planctomycetota bacterium
AACGTACATTATCAGACGTGCTCCTGGGTCCGATCGGGCCGCCCGCCCGAGCCTCAAGGAAACGGCTCCGCCCGTCGAAACCCCGCCGGAAGGAGCCTCCCATGCGCACCGCCGCCACCCTGCTCTCCGGCCTCTTCGCGCTTGCCTGCCACGCCAGCTCGCCCGCCGGGCCGCGTCCGGCATCGGGCGGGCCCGCGTCCTCCGCCGCCGCGCTCGCTCCGGACCTCGCCGTCGCGCGGGCGCCGTACGACTCCGTCCAGGTCGACTGGAAGCAGCGCCTCGACCAGCCCTACGTCTACGTCGAGGCGCGCGGCAGCTACACGCGCGTCGGCCTTGCGCTGCAGCAGGCCTTCGAGGCGCTGCGCGATCAATCCCTCGAGGCCAACGGCCCGCCCTTCGCCCTGTACTACGACGACCCCGGCCGCGTGAGCGCCGACGAGCTGCGCCTGCGCGCCTGCTTCCCGGTCGCCGCGCCGCTCCAGCCGCGCCCGCCGCTCGCGTTCGACCTCCTGCCGAGCACGACCGTCGTCTACGCCTACGTCTCGGGCCCGTACCCCGACGTCCCGCGCGCCTATCCGAGCCTCTACGCCTTCCTCGGCAAGCTCGAGTGGCTCGAGGACGGCCCGGTGCGCGAGATCTACCTCGTCGACCCGACTACCGCCGCGAGCTGGGACGAGCTCGTCACCGAGATCCAGATTCCCGCCCGCAGCGGGCTCTAGGGCGCCCCCGCGCCACGGATCATCCGGTGTGGCGCCGCCCGAGGTCGAGCACCGCGCTCTCCGGCGGATACGAGCACAGGATCTTCAGGGTCCCGTCGCTCGCCAGCTCGCCGCGCAGCCGGTCGCGGGGCTCGAGGTGGCGCAGGATCTTCGGGTCGATCCGCACCGGGTGCTCGCGCCCGCCCGCGTCGACCACGCGCGCGCCCTCCGGCGCGACCTCGCTCAAGACGTACATCTCGCCCTTGGCCGTCGCCCTCGCGCGGTGCAGGTTCGCCTCCGCAATCCGCGGCAGCGTGCGCTCCAGCGGCTCGAGCGACGAGCGGTACGCGCGATGGAGCGGCACGTCCTGGCTCTCCTCGCTCCATCGACAGAATCCGCGCAGGGCCTCGAGCACCTGCCGCGCCTCCGCGGCGCCGCGCAGCTCGCCTCGCTCGGGCAGCCACACGCACGCGAAGAGCAGGAGCTCGCGCTCCCCCAGGTTCTCGAAGATGCCGAAGGGCTCGCCGAAGCTCGAGAGCTTGCGCAGACCCGAGTGCGCGCGCGCCGCCGCGCTGCCGCGCTCGAGCTCCAGCTCCCAGAGGTACTCCTCGACCATCGCGCCGACCACGCCGGGGAAGTCCGGCGCGAGGTCCTCGGCCGGCTCCTCGTCCTCGCCCGTGAGCTCCAGATCGCGCTCCAGCTCGCCCAGGAGCTGCTCGATGTCGCGGCCGGCCGCTCGCCCGCGCTCGAAGGCCTCCACCGCCGTGCGCACGTCGCGCTTGCGCTCGGGCTCCGCTCGCGTGGGCTTCGCTCCGGCCGAGCTCGACAGCCCGGGCCAAGCCTGGAGCAGCGCGTCGCGCGCCGCGCCGAGATCGACGTCGGTGTGGAAGGCCAAGCGTTCCAGCACCGCCCCCAGCCGGTCGCCGGCACCGAGCAACACGCGCTTCGGGTCGAACGGAGCCTCGGCGAGGCTCGCGAGCACCGCCTCGATCTCCTCCTCCGAGAGCCCGCCCTCGCCCAGGATCCGCCGCGCCGACGCGAGCGCGACCTCCGGCTCGAGCCCCTCCTGGGCCGGAGGCCAGAACATGCCCTCGAGCTCCGATTGCGCCAGCCGGAGCACGCCTTTGCGGCCCTCCCGCGCGTGCTCCAGGTCGCGGCGCAGCGCCTCCAAGAGCTGCGGGTTGCGGAACACGCCCGCGGCCGGCGAAACCCGGAACGCGCCCTCGCCGGAGGCGAAGATCCGGCCCACGATCAGGTCGCGCGGCTGGAGGGCGTGGGACGCCTCGCGCTCCTCGAGGGGGTACTCGCCGAGCCCGGCCAGGTCGCGCACCCACAGGCCCTCGCCGGGCCGCACGGCGCTCACCTCGAACACGCTGGCCCGCGAGCCGAGGAGCGCGCCCAGAGCCTCCTCGCCCAGGTGCCGCGCTTCGTCGAAGGCATTTCCCTGGTGCAAGAGCCCCTCGATGGGCACCGCCTCGAGGGACGGGCTGTAGCGCTCGAGCAGGAACCACTCGACGTGGCGGCGCGACGCGTGCGCGGCCTCGGCCGGGTCCATCGAGCCGGCGCGCGCGAAGGCCGAGCGGCTGCGCTCGTGCTCGGCGGCCATCTCCGGCTGTCCGAGCGCGATCGAGAGCAGCTCCTCGAGGGCCAGGTCGATCTCGCGTTCCGAAAGGCTCATCGCCGGGATTGTGGCCCGCGGGCGCCCGACCTTCCACCTCCCGACGCCTCTCCCCCATCGCCTTGACAGCCCCGCACGGCGCGCGTAGCGTCGAGGGCGTTGACAACGCGTGCGATCGCGGACGGGGAAGCAGGTGTGAATCCTGCACGGTCCCGCCACTGTGTGTCGCTCTCCGGCGCCTGACGCGAGCCCGATCTCCATCGGGGCTCGCAGCCACTGGTCCCCTGGACTGGGAAGGCCGCAGGCGCCGGTCAAAACGACGAGTCAGGATATCCGCCGCGCATCGCTGAACCGCCAGGCCCCGGTACCAGGACACGCTTCCTGAGCGCCGGCGGCCCGGAGCGCGAGGAACGCTTCGGATGCGCACCCTCCCCGGCAGCGGCCGGGACCGGGGCTCTCCGGTCGCGCCTCGCGCGATCCAAAGACGGAGATCGACGAGAGATCGATCCGGAGATGCCCATGAAGACCCTGTCGCTCGTCACCCCCCTGGCCGCGCTGTCCCTCGCGGCGCTCCCGCTCTTCGCCGGCGACACCGTTTCGCCCGGCTGGTCGGTCGGAACCCAACCCAATCCCGCCTTCGGCGCCGCGGTCTGCACGCTGCCCGGGGGCGACCTGGTCACGTTCGACGGCATCTCCATCGACCGCTGGAGCCCGGCCGGGACCTTCGTGGCGAACCTCGGCGCGCTGCCGGGCTTCGTCTTCGCGAGCTTCGCCGTCCCGACCCCGGATGGACAGGCGATCGTCGTCGGCGACAGCGGGAACGGCTCGTCCCAGACGGGCAGTCTGCATCTCGCAAAAGCCGACGGCTCCGGGACGAGCTTCCTCCTGAGCCTTGCCTTCGCCTACGACGCGGCCTTCCTCCCCGGCGGGGACCTGATCGTCAGCGCGGCGACGGGCGGCTTCGGGAACGGCAACGACCTGGTCCGCGTGGCTCTCGCGCCGCCGCAGGCGACCGCGATCGGGCACGTGTCGGGCGCGTCCGGACCGGTCGCGGTCGACCTCTCCAGCGGAGAGCTCTACTACGCGACCTCGTCGGCGGCCTTCCCCGCGCCCGCGGGCTCCAGCGACGTCCTGCGCTGGAGCGCCGCGCAGGTGCAGGCGGGCGGGCTGACGGAAGCGAACGCGGCGCCGGTCGGCGCGGGCTTCGATGGAGCGGCGTCGCTGGCGATCGATCCGGTGAGCGGGAGGCTCTATCTGGCCGAGGTCAACTTCAGCTTGGCGGTGAACCGCATCGTCCGCGTCGAGGCGACGAAGGCGCTCTCGCCCGTGGTGCTCGACTCGACCGACACCCTGTCCGGCCTGCAGTTCGTGAACCTCGGCGGCGGCGCGGCGAGCTTCGACGCGTACCAGCCCGAGACCGGCGCGAACCTGCGCTGCACGGTGACGGACTTCGCCTCGCGCAGCGACGTCCTGACGGTGAAGCCCGCGCGGCCGGTGATCTCGGCCAGCGGGCCGGGCTTGAGCGGCCCCGGGCCGATCACGGTGACGGTCACCGGCGGGGTGCCCAACGGGGTCGCGCGGCTCACGGCGTGCCCGCAGTCGGCGATCACGACGCCGGAGAAGACCTATGCGCTGCCGACGTTCTTGCACCACACGGGGTTCGACCTCTCCAAGACGCGGCGCGCGCCGGCGTCGGTGGGCGCGGACGCGCAGGGCATGGCGAGCTACGTGCTGTTCAACAACGGCAATCTGCTCGGGCTGAACGGCTATCAGTTCTTCGTCGGGACCGCGGCGGGGACGTTCGTCGGGAGCTCGACGAGTGTGCTGTTCTAGGGTGGGGTTGCTCGCGACCCTCCCGCGCTGGGCAGGCCGCAGTTGCGTCTCCGTGCTCGCACGGGGTCTCGTCGCGCTGGTGCTCTGCGCCGGCGCGCTCGCCCAGGGGCAGGCGCTGTTCGTGTTCGACGGGCCGCACGCCGGGGCCAAGCTGGGATGGTCGGTCGCAGGTCCGGGAGACGTGGACGGCGACGGCGTGCCCGACCTGGCCGCCGGCGCGCCGTTCGATCCGCTCGGGAGCGTGCAGGTCGGCAGCGTGCGCGTGTGGAGCGGCGCGAGCGGCTCGCTGCTGCTCGTGATTCCTGGGGATGCGGCGCTCGATCACTTCGGCTGGTCGCTCGCGCCGGCCGGCGACGTCGATGGGGACGCTCGCGCGGATCTCGTCGCGGGCGCGCCGGACTCCGATCAGGGAGCGCCCGACGGCGGCTTGGTGCGGGTCGTGTCGGGGAAGGACGGCGCGATCTTGTTCCAGATGCTCGGGTGGGCGGCGGGCGAGCACCTGGGGAGTAGCGTCGCTGGAGGAGTCGACCTCGACTCGGACGGGACCGCGGACGTGGCCGCGGCGGCGTGGTTGGCGCCGGTGAACGGCCCGGCGTCGGGGCGGGTCGAGGTGCGCTCGCCGAAGACCGGCGCGCTGATCCTGGGGATCGCGGGCGCCGCGGCCGGCGACCGGCTCGGCGCGTCGCTGGCGCTCCCGGGCGATTGCGACGGCGACGGGTTCGGCGACGTCGCGGTGGGCGCCGACCAGGGTGCGGCGGCGGGCGCGGGCTATGCGCGTATGGTCTCGGGAGCCCAGGGCGCGGTGCTGTGGAGTGTCGGCGGCACGTCTGCGGGCGATCGGTTCGGCGCGGCGCTCGCCGCGATCGGCGACGTCGACCTCGACGGCTTCCCCGACGTCGCGATCGGGGCGCCGCGGGCCTGGGTGGCCGGGGAGCGACGTGGAAGCGTGCGCGTGGTGTCCGGGCGAACGGGCGCGACGCTCCACACGCTCACGGGCTCGCTGGCCGGCGAGGAGTTCGGCGCGGCGCTCTCGGGAGCCGGCGACCTCGACCAGGACGGCGTCGCAGACCTGTGGGTCGGCTCGCCGCTCGGCGGCGGCGCGGCGGCCGGAGCGGGGAGCGCGCGCGCGTTCTCCGGCGCGAACGGCCGGCTCTTGCGGGTGCTCGCGGGCGAGAGCGGCGGGAACCGGTTCGGCTTCTCGCTCGCGCCGGCTGGCGACCTGGACCAGGACGGCGTTCCCGAGCTGGCGGTCGGGGCTCCGTACGAGGACCACGGCGCGGCCGACAGCGGATCGCTGTACGCCTTCGCCGGGGGGACCTGCGAGCCGCTCCCCTACTGCTCGGCGAAGCCGAACTCGCAGGGGTGTCTCCCGGCGATCGGCTGGAGCGGATCGCCGACGCTCGGCGGACCCGACGACTTCTTCGTCACCGCGACAGCGGTGCTCAACGGCAAGCTCGGCATCCTGATCTGGGGGCTCGCGCCCGCCGCGGTCCCCTTCCAGGGCGGGACCTTGTGCGTCGCCCCGCCGCTGAAGCGCTCGCCGGTGCTCGCTTCGGGCGGCAACCCGCCGCCCGACGACTGCTCCGGCAGCTTCGCCTTCCACCTCAGCCATGCGCTGATGCAGGCGAGCGGCTGGAGCGCGGGCACCGCGGTCCACGCCCAGTGGTGGAGCCGCGACCCCGCCGCGCCCGACGGGACCGGCGTCAGCCTGAGCGACGCGTTGCGGATCGTCCTGTGCCCGTAACGCGGACGGGCGACCGCGATGTCGCCGATGGACCGGCGCGCCGGAGCGCGCCTGGGGGGGGGGGCGCGCGTTGGATCGTGCCCATCCGGCGCAGCGGCGAACTTCGCTATCCTGCTCTCGGACCGGGCTCCTTTGCGGCTCTGAGCCGCGGCTACGGATGTGGCTCGCGGCCTAACCCGCGCAGAAGGAGCTCCGGTCCATTCAGCCTCGCGAGTGCCGCGCGGCTCGCGCTCACACCGCGCGCACGCCCGCGACCCAGTCGAGGCCTTCGCGCAGCTTCGGCTCGAGCGCACCCTGCAGCGTGAGCGCGCTCGCGTGGCAGGACGTGCAGGCGCCGCGCAAGCGCACCTCGACCCATCCGCCCTCCACCGAGACGAGCTGGACGTCGCCGCCGTCGGCCTCGAAGGCCGGGCGCAGCTCGGCGAGCACGCGCTCGACCTGGGCCACGCGCTCGGGGTCGCCGCGCGGCGCGGGGGCCGGGGCCTCGCGGAACGAGCCGAGGAAACGATCGAGCCAGCTCATGGCGCCGGGCGCATCCATGGGCCAGGCAAGGTCAGGCTCCAAGCCTCGCCCTGGCACGCGAACCTCGCGCCCGCCAGCTCGCGCTCGATCTTCTGCCCGGCCTCGACCAGCGGCGCGGCGGCACCGTGATCGGCGCGCAGCACGTGGACTCCCGCCTCGCTCTCGAGCTCGAAGCGCAGCGCCATCCCTCGCGGCAGCGAGCTGCCGGCGAGCCAGACGAGCTCCGAGACGGCCCAGGCGGTGTGCCATCCCTCGCCGCCGAGCGGCTCCAGGTCGGGCAAGCGCTCGGGCAGCAGCGCATCGCGCCCCTCGCGGCGCAGCGCGCCGCGCACGAGCGCGAGCAGCGGCCGCAGCCCCGCGCGCTCGTGGCGCGCGAGCAGGAGGTCGGCGCCCAGGCCGCACGCGATCACGCCCAGGGCCCAGCCCAGCTCGTCGGACTCGCGCGCCGCCTCGGCCAGCCCCGCGCCGCACGATGCCTGCCGCGACGCGCCGCCCTGCGCCAGGACCGCGTTGAGGCTGGTGACGAGCTGCGTCGTGTTGTTCACCCGATGCAGCAGGACCGGCAGCAGCGCCGCCGCGAGCGGCGCGGGCGCGTCGCTCGGCGGGTTCGGGATCGGCGTCTCCACGCGCCCATTGTGCCGGCCGCGCAACCTTACAGGAACGTAAGTTGCGTCCGCGGCTCGCGGGCGGTTAGCGTCGCACTCTCTCGAAGGCTCCGAGCTTCGGCGGCTGGGCAGGCCCCGCGCCTTTCCCACTGCCCCCCCTCTTTCCCCCTTTTCGTGTCCGGCGCCGCCCGCCGGCCGAGGCTCGAGAGCCGGTTTAGGAGTGCCCCAAGGATGTGGCCGGCGTGCTTCGGCAGGACGAAGCGCCGGCCACACCTCTCTCCCGCTCCGGCATCCGCGCTGGAATGCTGCGGCGGCCCTCCGCGCCGTGATCGAAGGGGTACCAAGGAGGGGAATCGAACCCCTACTCCCTCGCGGGAAACGGATTTTGAGTCCGTCGCGTCTACCGGTTCCGCCACCTTGGCGCGCGGGTAGGTTAGCCCCCCATCAGCGCTCCTGCGAGGCGAGCGCCTGGAACCCGGGGCGCTCGCGCAGCGGAGCCAGCGCGGCGCTCGAGGCGAGGCTCGCCTGCGGCAGCCCGAGCTGGAGCGCCTCGCCCAGCAGCGCGACGGCCTCGGCCGCGTAGGAATCCTCCAAGCCCGCCCTCTCCGCCTCGGAGAGCGAAGCGTCCGCGGCGGCGACCTCGCTGCACCGGGCGAGCATCTCGGCCGCGTCGAAGAGCCCTTGCGCGGTTCGGGTGAAGTGAAGCTCCAGCTCGCGAATGTCCTCGGCCGCCTCGGCGTGCCGGCCGAGGCGCAGGAACGCCTGCGCGCGCGCGGTCCTGTGCTGGCCCAGGTGGATCTTGAACCCGCGGTGGTTCGGGCTCGACGCCAGCGCGCGCTCCTGGCGCGCGATCGCCTTCTCGAGCAGGTCCAACGCCTCCGTCGGGTTGCCCCGGGCGAGCTCGAGCTTCGCCACGTTGCCGAGCATCGCCCCCACCAGGTTGTGCAGCTCAGCACTCTCGTCCTCGCCCTCCGCCAGCCGCTCGTAGATCTCCCTCGCGCGCTCGAAGCAGGGCTGGGCGTCGTCCAGCTTGCCGCCGATCGCGAGCTGGATGCCGAGGTTCTGGCAGGTCGCGGCCAGGTCGCGCTGGTAGAGGCCGACGCGCGGGAACTCCTGCGCCAAGCCGTCCCCCACCTCCAGGGCCCGCCGCAGGGTCTTCTCCGCATCCGGCCGCTGGAGCTGGGAGAGCTGGATCCCGAGCCCCGCCAGCGCGACGCCCAGCGCCCGCCGGTGGCCGGAGTGCACCGGATCCTCGGCGTGCAGCGCCTCGAGCACCTCGACCGCCCGGCGCGAGCTGACCTCGGCCTCCTCCAAGCGCTTCTCGCGCCGCAGGTGCACGGCGCGCGCGTCGAGGGCGAGCGCCAGGGCCGCGCGCCCGTCGAGCCGCTCCGGGGTTTGCTCGGCAACGAAGTCCAGGGCCTCGATCGCCTCGGCGTAGGCCTCGAGCGCCTCGGCGCTCCGGCCGGTGTCCGCGAGCATCACGGCGAGCGCGTGGCACGCCTTGCCCAGCGCAGACCGGGCGGAGATCGACCTCGGTTGGTCGCGCACCAGCTCCCGCGCGAGCGAGCGCGCCTCCCGGCACGGGGGCTCGGCCTCCTCGAGGCGACCCGCGACGATCAGCGTCGAGCCGAGGTCGCCGAGCATCTGGCAGAGCTCCAGCCGGCTCGCGTCCTCGCCCAGGCCGCGCAGGATCGCCACCGCCTCCTCGAAGGCCGAGATCGCGCGGCCGCCGTCGTCGAGGAGGCGGCGGATCTCCGCGACCTTGGCGTGCGTGCGCGCGGTGCGCAGCAGGACTTCGGGATCCTCGCTGCGCTCCTCGAGGAAACGCCCGTAGAAGGCGAGCGCGTCCTCCAGGAGCTCGCGGCGCACCTCCTCGGCCTGCGGGACGTGCTCGAGCCGCGCGTCGCCGACGCGGGTCAGGAGCGCGTCCACAGCGTCCATGGCGCGCAGGAAGCTCGCTTGCGCCTTCTGCTGCTCCGAAACCGCCTTGCGGCGCTGGTTGTCGATCTCCTTCACGAGCTCCCGCTGCTCCTCCGCGGCCCTGAGCTGCTGCAAGCCGAACACCAGTGGGCCGCCGACCACCAGCACGACGGCCAGTACCGCCGCGGCGGCCGCGGCCGGCTGGCGCTGGGCCCAGCGCGTCAGGCGCACCCACGATCCCGACGGCCGGGCCTCGATCGGGCGGCGCTCGAGGAGGTTGGTGAGGTCGCGCGCGAAGTGCGCCGCGGACGGGTAGCGCCGCTCGGGGTTCGTCTCCATGGCCACGGACACGACTGCCGCGACGTCGGAGCGCAGCGGACCGGCGGGGCTCGTCAGGCGCGGCGGTCGGCCCTCGAGGATCGCTCGCGTGAGCGCGAGGGTCTCGCGCGCCTCGTAGGGCTGACGGAACGCGAGCAGCTCGTAGAGCGTCACGCCGAGCGCGTAGACGTCCGTGCGCGCATCGGCCTCCTCGCCGCGGAGCTGCTCCGGCGCCGAGTACGGCAGCGATCCCAGGTGCGAGCCCGTGCGTGTGATGGCGCTCGCGCCGCGCGTGCTCGCCAGCCCGAAGTCGACCAGCACCGCGCGGCCGTCGGCTGCGAGCACCACGTTCGAAGGCTTCACGTCGCGGTGCAGCACACCGCGCTGGTGAGCGTGCTCGAGGGCCTGGGCCACCTCGCGCGCGATCCACAGGCACGCGTCCGTCCAGGCGAGCGAGAACGGCGGCTGGTCGGCGCGTGCGGCCTCGGCGGCTTCCGGAGCGCGCTCGGCGAGGCGGCTGCGCAAGGCGGCGCCGCCCGCGAGCCTCGGGCCTGCGTGGCGCAGTTCCGCAATGGCCTCCGCGAGCGAGAGCCCCGCCACCAGCTCCATGGCGAAGAAAGGGATCCCTTGCTCTTCCCCCACCGCGTGCACCGGCACGATCCCGGGATGGGAAAGCCGCGCGACGGCTTCGACCTCGCGCCGGAAGCGCTCCCGCGCGCCGGGGAAGTAGAGCTGCTCGGGCCGGATCAGCTTGAGCGCGACGCGCCGGCCGAGCGAGGTCTGTTCGGCCAGGTACACGACCCCCATCCCCCCGCCACCGATCCGGCGCAGGAGGCGGAACTCGCCCAGGCGCTCGGGGAACGGCTCGCCGGCCGGACCGCCGGGCCAGAGCCCGGCGCGGCGCAGGGCGCGGATCCGCGCCTCGAGCTCGCCGCGCTGCTCGGGGTGAGCGGCGAGCACGGCCTCGACCCCCGCCTCGCCCTCGCGCTCGCTGCGCTCGAGGCACTCGACCAGCGCCTCCTCCAGGGCATCGGCTCCTCCCTCGGCTGTGGAGACCATGGG
>DATKBQ010000479.1:0-3666 GCA_035546375.1 Planctomycetota bacterium
GAGGGCGGCGACCGTCCCGGGCTCCAGCTCGAAGCGCTCTTCTCCCCCACCCAGCCCGAGCGATGCGCGGATCAAGGCGCGCAGCCCGGACGGCGGCGCGAGGAGCGCCAGCTCGGCCCCGGCCTTCCGCTCGGCCACGCGCGCGGCGAGCGCCGCGAGCCGAGCCTCGCCATCCGGGTCGTTCCCGGAGAGATCGAGGGCCGGCTCCGTGGTGATCTCGATCCTGCGGCCGGCGAGCACGCGCTCGGCGTCGTGGCCGGCCGAGGACGCGCGCACGACCTCCGCCAGCGGCACGGCGCCGAGAAGCGCGCCAATCGCCTGCGCGCGCTCGCCCAGCGGGCAGGCGACGAGCCACAGGCGGCTCCAGGCGGCGCTCACGTCCGCCATTGTGGCCCGCCGCACGGGCTCGGGGCGAGGATCCTCGTGCAGCGGCGCGCCCCGCTCGATTGCCGCGCCCCCACCGCTCCGATAGCCTCCCGCGCCGGAACCCTCGGCGGTCGAGGCCGGAAACGAGGCAAGGCATGGTCCAACGTTGGGCGGCGCTCCTGCGGGCGTCGATCGGCAGGAAGCTCCTGATGTCGCTCACGGGGCTGGCGCTGATCGGCTACCTGATCGTGCACCTCGCCGGCAATCTTCAGATCTTCGTCGGCGAAGGCGGAGAGGCCTTCGACAGCTACGCCAAGGCGCTGGAGGAGAACCCGCTGCTCCCGCTCGCCGAGGTCGCCCTGGCGGCCTTGTTCGTGGCCCACATCGGGCTCGGCCTGCGCACCGCGCTCGCCAACCGCGAGGCGCGACCGCGGCGCTACAAGGAGCTCGCCTCCCACGGGCGCCGCAACCCGGCCTCCATGTCGATGCTCTCGAGCGGCGTGATCGTGCTCGTCTTCCTGGTGATCCACGTGATCGACTTCCGCATCCTCCCGCGCCATCCCGAGGGCCTGGCGTCGACCGTCGTCCGGCGCTTGGCCACCCCGGAGGGCGCGGCGATCTACCTGGTCGGCGTCGCGGCGCTCGGGCTGCACCTCTGGCACGCGTTCCAGAGCTCGCTGCAGACCCTGGGCGTCAACCACCCGCGCTACACGCCCGCGATCAAGAGGCTCGGCTTCGCCCTGGCGCTCCTCCTCGCCGTCGGCTTCGCTAGCTTCCCGGTGGCCAGCCTCGCCTGGCCGGGTCTGGTCCGCAAGCAGGGCGAGAGCGCGCGGGCCGGGCCCTTGCGGTCCGCGCCGATCGAGGCGCCCGTGGAGCCGGCGCGATGACGGCCACGGCCGCCGTGTCGGACGCGAAGGTCCCCCCCGGCCCGCTCCCCGAGAAGTGGGACCGCCACCGCTCCCAGCTCCCGCTCGTCAACCCGGCGAACAAGCGCAAGTTCCACGTGCTGGTCGTGGGCACGGGTCTCGCCGGCGCGTCGGCCGCCGCCTCGCTGGCCGAGCTGGGCTACCGCGTCAGCTCGTTCTTCATCCACGACAGCCCGCGCCGCGCGCACTCGATCGCCGCCCAGGGCGGGATCAACGCCGCCAAGAACTACCCCAACGACGGGGACAGCATCTGGCGGCTGTTCCACGACACGATCAAGGGCGGAGACTTCCGCGCGCGCGAGGCGAACGTGTACCGCCTGGCGCAGATCTCCAACTCGATCATCGACCAGTGCGTGGCCCAGGGGGTGCCCTTCGCGCGCGAGTACGGCGGCCTGCTCGCCAATCGCTCCTTCGGCGGCGCGCAGGTGAGCCGCACCTTCTACGCGCGGGGCCAGACCGGCCAGCAGCTCCTGCTCGGCGCCTACCAGGCGATGATGCGCCAGGCGGGGGCGGGCCGGGTCGGGCTCTTCCCGCGCCGCGAGATGCTCGACCTGGTGGTGGTCGACGGCGTCGCGCGCGGGATCGTCTGCCGGGATCTGGTGAGCGGCGCGATCGAGTCCCACGCCGGCGACGCCGTGCTGCTCGCGACCGGCGGCTACGGCAACGTCTTCTACCTCTCCACCAACGCCCGGCAGTCCAACGCGACCGCCATCTGGCGCGCTCACAAGCGCGGCGCGTTCCTCGCCAACCCCTGCTTCACCCAGATCCACCCCACTTGCATCCCGGTCAGCGGTCACTACCAGTCGAAGCTGACCTTGATGAGCGAGAGCCTGCGCAACGACGGACGCGTCTGGGTGCCGAAGCGCTCCGGCGATCCGCGCCCGCCGGAGCAGATCCCCGAAGACGAGCGCGACTACTACCTGGAGCGCGAGTACCCGAGCTTCGGCAACCTGGTGCCGCGCGACGTGGCCTCGCGCCGCGCGAAGCAGCAGGTCGACGAGGGGAAGGGCGTCGGGCCCTCGCGCATGGCGGTCTACCTCGACTTCCAGGACGCGATCGCCCGCGAGGGCGCGGAGCGGATCCGCGAGAGGTACGGCAACCTCTTCCAGATGTACGAGCGCATCACCGGCGAGGACCCCTACCGCACGCCGATGCGGATCTACCCGGCCGTCCACTACACGATGGGCGGCCTGTGGGTGGACTACAACCTCGAGTCGACGGTCCCCGGCCTCTTCGTGCTCGGCGAGGCGAACTTCTCCGACCACGGCGCGAACCGCCTCGGCGCCAGCGCCCTGATGCAGGGCTTGGCGGACGGCTACTTCATCGCGCCGATCACGCTCGGCGCGCACCTCGCCCAGCGCAGCCTGGCGCCGGTCGCGGCCGACCACGGGGCCTTCCGCGAGGCCGAGCGCGGCGTGCACGCCCAGGTCGAGCGCCTGCTCGCCGCCGGCGGCTCGCGCAGCGCCGACGTGTTCCACCGCGCGCTCGGGAAGATCCTGTGGGACCGCTGCGGCATGTCGCGCAACGCCGCGGGACTGGCCCAGGCCGCGCGCGAGGTCCAGGACCTGCGTGCCCAGTTCTGGGAGGACCTGCGCGTCCCCGGCGAGGCCGAGGACCTCAACCAGTCGCTGGAGCGCGCCGGGCGCGTCGCCGACTACCTCGAGCTGGCCGAGCTCATGATCGCCGACGCGCTGCACCGCGAGGAGTCGTGCGGGGGGCACTTCCGCGAGGAGCACCAGACGAGCGAGAGCGAGGCCCAGCGCGACGACGAGCGCTTCTCGTACGTCGCCGCGTGGGAGCACCAGGGCGGGGGAGACGACGCCGCGTCGGGGCGCTGGCGGCTGCACAAGGAGCCGCTGGAGTTCGAGGCCGTGAAGCTGACACGGAGGAGCTACAAGTGAGCGAGCAAGGCGGAGCCTCGATCTCGATCACGCTGCACGTCTGGCGCCAAGCCGGCCCCGCCGAGCGCGGCGACTTCGAGACCTACCACCTGCGCGAGCTGTCCCCGGACATGTCGTTCCTCGAGGCGCTCGACGTGCTCAACGAGCAGTTGACCGCCGAGGGGCGCGAGCCGATCGCCTTCGAGAGCGACTGCCGGGAGGGGATCTGCGGGAGCTGCGGCCTCATGATCAACGGCCAGGCCCACGGCCCCGATCCCGAGACCGCCACCTGCCAGCTCCACATGCGCCGCTTCGCCGACGGCGACGCGATCCTGGTGGAGCCCTTCCGCGCGCGCGCCTTCCCGGTGCTCAAGGACCTGGTGATCGATCGCTCGCCGCTGGACCGCATCATCGCCGCGGGGGGCTTCGTCTCGGTCGCGACCGGCGCCGCGCCGGAGGCGAACACCCTGCCGGTGGCGAAGGACGACTCCGAG
>DATKBQ010000480.1:0-8471 GCA_035546375.1 Planctomycetota bacterium
GCTCGCGCCGGAGAGCACGAACGCAGCGCCCGCGTCGACGGTTGGCCCGTCGAATCTCGGGGCGCCGACGATGAGGTCCGCGAACCCGTCGCCGTCGAGATCGCCGATGCGCGCGAGACGCGCACCGAAGCCGGCATCGACCTGTGCCTCGGCCGCCGACCAGATCGTCGCGCCGCTCGCGCCGGAGATCAGCCGCACCAGGCCGCCATTCGCCGCGGCGCCGTCGTAGCCGACGGCTCCCACCGCGAAGTCCTCGATCGAATCCCCGTCGACGTCGTCCAGGCCGGCGACAGCGGTCCCGAACATGTCGTTGGGGTTGTCGCCCGTGACGTGCAGGAGCTGCGCCCCGCTCGCGCCGGAGAACAGGTAGACGGAGCCGGGCGTACCGGAATCGTGTCCGCTGCTCTGGGGGAAGTCCGGGGCTCCGACAAGGAGATCGCGCACGCCGTCTCCGTCGACGTCGCCCGCGTCGGCGAGCGCGTAGCCGAAGTCGTCGCCGCCGATCGCGCCGTTCAAGACCCGGATCGCGGCGGCGGTCGAGCCCTTGCAGACGTAGACGCGGCCCGGGATCGTGGTGACGTTGTTGTGGAACGGCGCGCCGGCTGCCCAGTCGGGCAAGCCGTCGCCGTCGACGTCGCCGAGGAGGACGACGGCGCTGCCGAGGCTCTCCATCGTGAGCGAGCCGACGAGCTCGGCTGTCTTCGTCTGCGCTCCCGCCAAGCCGGCGAGCAAGGCGAGGATGCACGGGCCGGCGGCGAGAAGGGAGCGAGACATGGGGGTCCTCCGGGAATCATGGGGGTGGCCGAGGAAGCGATGCCGTCGCCGAGGATAGCCCTGCTGTCGGAAGGACGATAGGGCACACCGCACTGCGCGATCGAGAATCGCCGGGGAGGATCGAGAAGCGGGCGCGCGTTCGGGTGACGGCGGAGAACCGCCGCGCCATCACGGTCGCCTTCCCGAAGCGGCGCGCGGGGCGTGCCGCACGCGCATGCCGATCGCCCTTGCGGGCTCCGGACGCAGCCGCTCGCGCGCCAGGCGCCACGCCACCCAGGCGAGGACCGCGGCCGTCGAGCCGACCACGAACAGGCCCTGGTCGCCGTGCAGCCCCAGGCGCACGAGCAGCCGCAGGAACGGGATCCGCTCCGCGAGCAGGTCGAACGAGCGCGTGTACTTGGGTGTCAGGTCCTGGCGGATCTCGGGGTGCAGCGCGTGGAGCTCGTCGACGATGCGTTGCAGCACCGACTCCATGTAGGCCTTCGTCGGCGCGTCCGCCTCGGTGAAGAGGATCTCGTTGAGCTCCGGCTCGATCTCGAAGAAGGCCGCGCGCGCCCACCAGATCCGCGCCGAGGCGCTGTCGAAGGACACCGAGAGGAACGGCTGGCCCTCGCGCAGCACGTAGACACGCTGGCGCAGGTCGCGGACGGTCAAGATCGGGCGCATCGAGCGCGGCTCCAGGCCGAGCTGCTCGAGCCTGTGCACCAAGCGGCCGCGGTGGCTCCGGCGCACCGGGCCCAGCAGCGGGTGTAGATCGTCGCCGCTCGCGGTCACCGGATCGGGGCGGCGAACCTCGTACTTGATCTCCCCGCGCTCCAGGGGGTGGTCGGAGATGCCGTCGAGCTTGATCTGCACCAGCTCGCGCCCGCTCTTGCGGTCGTCGGGATCGGTCAGGTTCTCCCGGCGGCGCAGGCGCACCCCGCTCCGCATGCCGTGCAGGTCTAGGGTCGGCGTGTCGTAGTACAGGTCGTGGAACAGCTCCTCGTTCCAGTACGAGGTGAACGCGGGGTCGATCGAGCGCAGGAAGCTCGTGTCGTCGACCAAGAGCGCGCGCAGGGTCCGCCACACCCGCGGCGCGAGCTCGGGAGGCACCGTCAGCTTGTCCTCCTGCTCGATGCGCAGGGTGTCGAAGCCGCCCGCGCCGAGCCTGTCCTCCTGGGACTGGGCGCTGGCGAGGCCGGCGAGAGCCAGCAAGGTCACGAGCGCGGCGCCCGCGCACCGATACGGGTTGGGCTTCATCGCGACGGCTCGGGGTCGGCGCCGGCCGGAAGCCTCGAGCCGACGCCAGCCGCGCGGACCCAGCCGCCCACCGGGGAAGAGTACTTCAAGGCGCACGACCCCGCGAGCCGGCCCCTCCCTCGACGGTCAGAATCGGCCGGTCGAGCCCGCTGGAAGGACCGGATCGGGGGTTGCAAGTGGCGTCGGGCGAGCCGTCCTGCACGGCGCCCCCATTCCATCCTTCGCGCCTTCGTGCGCTGACGAGCGTGCGAACCATCCTGGCTCGGGGGGCTCGAGCCACCCCGTGAACGGTTCCATCGCGTCTTCCGGTTCCAAGTCGTGACGAGCGGTGCTCTCGAGATCCTCGACGCGTCGCCGCACGTGCTCGGCAGGCACCTGGCCGCCGGTGAAGTGCTCGAGCTTGCGAACCTCCTGTGGACTGTCTGGGCCGAGCCGGTACGCCTCGCGTGCGAAGGGGGCTGAGAGCACGGCGGGCTCGGCCATCCTGGGTCCGGGGTGCCGGCGCCGAGGTCCGTGCGCAATCCGCGGCTCGCGCCGCGGCGCGGGGATCGACTCTGCCCGCCCGGACGGCCTATCCTGCACCCATGCTGGGCTGGCTCGCTCGCTGGCGCGCGCACCCTCCGGTGCCGATGGTGCTCTACACGCGCCCCGCGTGCCACCTGTGCGAGGAGATGAAGCGCGAGATCGCCCGCGCCCGCCTGGAGCGGCCGTACAGCCTGACCGAGGTGAACATCGACTCCGATCCGGCCCTCGCGGCCGAGCATGGCCAATCGATCCCGGTCCTGACCATTGGCGGCCGCACGGCCTTCAAGGGCCGGCTCAACGCGGTCGAGCTCGCGCGCAAGTTCGAGCGCCTCGCCGCGGAGCACGACCGGGCCGCCGAGCTCGCCCGCACCCTGGAACGCGGAAGCTGATGGCGCAGCTCTTCGTGCTCTCGGGCCCCGACGTGGGCCGCTCCTTCGACGTCCGCTCCGGCGACACGATCGGCCGCAGCCCCGAGTGCATCGTGACCCTCAAGGACCCCTCCGTCAGCCGCAACCACGCCCGCCTCGTGCGCGAGGACGAGCGCTGGGTCCTGCTCGACCAGGGCTCGCGCAACGGCATCGTCACCGCCGGTGTGCGCCGCACGCGGGTCGAGCTGGAGGACCAGATGGAGGTCCAGCTCGGCGAGGTGCTCTTGCGCTTCCGAGCCGAGAGCGCGCCCGAGAGCGCGCCGACGCGCGAGCGCGCGCCGCCGCCCGCAGCGCCACGCGAGAGCACGATCCCGCCAGCGCCCTCGGCGCGCCCGCCCGCTTCCGCCGCGCCCGCACCGCCTCGCCCGAGCGCGGATGTGCCCGCCTTCGCGCGCGCGGCACCCGCACCGCCGCCGATCGAGGAACCCGACGAGATCCTCCTCGAAGGCGCCAGCCGGATCGCCGAGCCCACTCCAGGCGAGCGCAAGCCGCGCGCAACGACCCCCGGCCCCTTGCGCCCCGGCCCCGGCGACCGCGTGCTCCAGTACAACCGCATCCCCGACCGCCCCGGCCGCCTCGCAAGCGACCTCGCCCAGTACCCGGCCTGGGTCCGGATCGCCCTCCTGCTCCTCGCGCTCGCCCTCGCCGCCGCCATCGCCTGGGTCGCCTTCGCCGGCGCCGCGTTCCTGCGCCAGAAGCTGGCCGGTTGAGCCGCGCGGGCGCGCCGCGCCGGCGCCTGCGGCTCCGAGAAGTGAGGGACGCCGAGCAGGCGGCTACACCCACTCACCCGCCGCGAAATGTCCCCCGAATCAAACCTCGAGCGGGCAAAGCCGAGGCTCTCCACGAGATGCGCGCCACGGCTAGCATGGCTCGGGACGGATCCTCGTCCGCATACGCAGGAGCAACCGGAGGTTCCGCATGGCTCGATACGTCGACGGCTTCGTCCTGCCGCTCCCCAAGAAGAACGTGCAAGCCTACCGGCGCATGGCGCGGAAGGCGGGCAAGGTCTGGCGCGAGCACGGCGCCTTGGAGTTCCGCGAATGCGTGGGAGACGACCTGAAGCCGAAGGGTGTCGTGCCGTTCCCGCGCCTGCTGAAGACCAAGCCGGGCGAGACGGTGGCCTTCTCCTGGATCGCGTTCAGGTCGCGTGCGCATCGCGATCAAGTGAACGCGAAGGTGATGAAAGACCCGCGCCTCGCGAAGATGATGGACATGAAGGCGATCCCCTTCGACGCCAAGCGCATGCTCTACGGCGGGTTCAAGGTCATCGTCGACCTTTGAGCCCGTGCGGCCCTCCGGCTATGGGCAGGCCTCGGCCCGGAGCCACGCACGAGCGACGACTCGCGGTGCTCAGCCGGCCCCGCGGTGCACCGCACCGCACCACGCATCGACGAGCAGGCCGGCGGAACGGTCCCACGTGAATGCCATGGCGCGTTCTGCGGCCCGCGCGAGCTCGGCGGCAGGCGTTTCCATCGCCGTGCGGATGGCGCGAGCGCACGCGGCCGGGTCGCGCGGGTCGAAGTGGGGGACGTCGGGGCCGGCGACCTCGAGCAGGGCGGGGAGGTTGGAGACGGCGAGCGGCGCTCCCGCGCGGCAGGCTTCGAGGGCGGGGATGTCGAAGGACTCGCGCAGCGAAGGGAGGACGACGCAGGCGGCGCGGGAGTAGAGGTGGGCGAGCTGGTCGTCGCCGACCAGGCCGAGGAAGCGCACGCGGAGCTCGACGCCAAGCCGGCGCGCGAGGCGCCGCAGCCGGCGGTCCTCGCCGTGCTTGGGCTCGCCCGCGAGCCACAGCGCGGGTAGGGACGGATCGAGGGCAAGGGCGCGCAGGAGCAGGGCGAGGTTCTTGTTCGGCTCGACGTGGCCGACGTGGAGCAGCGCGGCGTCCTCGCCCGGATGGCGTTGGTGGATCGCCAGGTGGTCGGCGGCGTTGGGGACGACGAGCGTGCGCTCGGGTGCGGCGCCGAGGGCGAGCAGCTCCTGGCGCAGGCTCTCGCTCACGGCGAGCACGACCGCGGCGCGGTGCAGCGCGTCGCGCAGCACGACGCGGCCGAAGGGACGGCTCACGGCGCGCGAGCTGTGGAGCAGGATCGTGAAGGGCACGCCCATGGCACGCGGCGCCGGCAGGTGCGCGGTGTGCACGAGGTCGAACGGGCGCCCGGCGGCGCGAGCCGCAGTCAGCGCCCGGCGCAGCGCGGCGGACTCGAGAAGCGCGCGCACGAGCGGCGGCTGCGCCGGAACGTTGGACGGCAGGCGCTCGACGGGCATTTCGAACGGCAGGCCACCGCTGCCCTCGAGCAGGACGAGCCTGCCGCCGTGGGCCTCGAGCAGCCGCGCCGCGCGCGGCAGGATCTCGGCCGCGTGGCGCCGCGCGCCGCCCATCGGCTGCGCCAGCGCGCTGGCGGCCACGAGCACGCGCGCGGCGCTCACAGGATCTCCATCCAGACCGACTCGATGCAGCGCGCGCTCCGCTGCCAGGTGAACTCCGCCGCGCGCGCGGTCAGCACCGCTCGCAGCGCAGCGCGCTCGCGCAGGGCACGCTCGAGGCCTTCCGCGACCGATGCTGCGTCTCCGGGATCGGCCTCGATGCCCGCCTCCCCTGCCAGCTCGGCCTGCGCCGAGCCGCGCGGCACGACGACCGGCGTGCCCGACGCCATCGCCTCGAGCACCGGGAACGCGAATCCCTCGGAATGCGAGAGCACCGCCACGGCGCTGGCGAGGCGGTAGAGCGCCGGCAGGTCCGTCTCGGGCACCTCGCCCGGCGTCGAGACGACCCCGGCGAGCCCGAGCTGCGAGGCGAGGCCGAGGTCGCGGCGCAAGGCGGCCGTGTGCGCGCCGCTCACCACCAGGTGCAGCCGCGCTCCGCCGCGCCGGCGCAGCTCCGCGAGCCCGCGCAGGACGGCGGGCAGGTTCTTCTTCTCGCGCACGGCGCCCGGGCAGAGCACGAAGGGGTCCTCGCCCTGGCGGTAGCGTGCGAGAACCAATTCGTCCACGACGCCCGGCGGCGGCTCGTCTGCAAACGGCAGTCCGGCGCCCCACGGGCACACGCGCACCTTGGATGCGCCCGGCAGCAGGCGCCTTCGCACCTGCCGTGCGCCGTGCTCGCTCGCGCACACCACGCGGTCGGCGCGCACGGGACCGAGCGCAGCCCACAGCCGGTGTCGCAGGTCCGCGTTCTCGGCGACGCCGCTCCGCCAGGGGAGCTCGTGGATCGTCTGCACGCGCGCGAAGCGGCCGCGCCACGGGAACGCCGACACGGGCGAGTGCACGCCCTCGAGCTCCAGCTCGCGTGCCATCCTCGGGAGCCGGACTTGCCGCCACGCGCGCAGCCCCTCGCCCGGCTCGGGTGACAGACGCACGATCGACAGGACGCCGCGGCGCTCCAGCTCGCCGGCCAGACCCTCCACCAGCCGCACGATGCCGCGCGGATGGGGCCGCACGAGCGGCGACACGTCGAATCCGATGCGCGGGCCCAACCGGGGCGGTAGGGTAGCGCCGCCCCGCTGGGGACGGCCTTGAGCGCGAACGAATCGCCGCCGCCGGCGCAGCGCGCGCTGCGGGTCGGCTTCCTGATCGACCGCTGGGACCCCGGCCGCGGCGGGGCGGAGCGCGCTCTTGTCCACCTCGCGCTCCACCTCGAGTCCCGCGGCCACCGCGTGCTCGCCTTCGCCTGCGAGGGCTCCGCCGGCGCACCGGGCGAGCTCGTCCGCGTGGCCCCGCGGGGACTCCTGCGCGGCACCCGCGAGCGCGCCCTGGCCCGCGACTTGCCGGCCGCCGCGCGCGAGGCCGGCTGCGACGTCACCCTCGGGATCCGCCACCTGGAGCGGGTCGATCTCTACTGGCCCCACGGCGGCGCGCACGCGGCCTCGCTCGCCGCGCGCCGGCGCTCGCGAGGCCTTCCCGAGCGGCCGCCGTGCGGGCGACACCGAGTCTTCATCGAGCTGGAGCGCGAGCTGTGCGAGCGCGGCGGCGCGCGCGCCATCGCCTGCCCCTCGCGCCTGGTCTTCGAGGAGCTTTCCCGTATCTGGCCCGCCTCCATCCCGCGGCTGGAGCTCGTGCCGAACGGCGTCGATCTCGAGCGCTTCCACCCGCGCAACCGCGCGGCGGCGGGCGCCGCGTTGCGCCGCGAGCTCCGGATCGAGCCCGAGACGCCCCTGATCGGCTTCTCGGCGCGCGAGCCGCGGCTCAAGGGGCTGCCGCAGCTCCTGGACGCGCTCGCGAAGCTCACCGACCGGGCCTGGCACTTGCTCGTCGCAGGGCCGAAACGCCCGCGCATCTGGACCAGCGCGGCGCGCGCGCGCGGCCTGGGGCGCGAGCGGGTGAGCGTGCGCGCCGCGGTCGATCCTGCTGCGATGTGGAGCGCCGCGGACCTCTGCGCGCTGCCAACTTGGCGCGACACGAGCTCGCTGGTCGTGCTCGAGGCGCTCGCGAGCGGCACGCCGGTCGTGACCACGCGCTTCGCCGGTGCTGCGGATTCGATTCACCACGACGTTGCGGGCACGGTGCTTGCTGCGCCCGACGACGCGAGCGCGCTCGAGTGCGCGCTGGCCGATTGGCTCGCGCGCATCGCCCATGTCGAAACGGGAGCGCTCGATCGCGATCGCGTCCGCGCGTGCGTCGCCGATCGCTCGGCCGAGCGCTGGCTCGCGCGCTTGACGGATCGGCTCGAGCGCCTCGCCGAAAGTTCCACCCTCCCAGCGGAGCGCGTAGAATGACGCGCGATGCCGCTGACGCCGTCGACTTGCCCGCTCGACTGTCCCGACGCGTGCGGCATGTTGATCGAGTCGGACGAGCGCGGGCGGTTCCTGCGCCTGAAGGGCGATCCGAGCCATGGCTGGTCGCGCGGCGCGCTGTGCGGCAAGACCGCGCTCTACGGCGATCTGGTGAAGAGCCCCGAGCGGCTCTTGACGCCGCTCGTGCGCGAGGGCCCGCTCGCGCGAGATGGAGCGAAGGCCGGCGGCGAGCTGCGCCCGGCGACCTGGGACGACGCCGTGGCGCGCATCGCGCGGCGCGTTCGCGGCCTCGACGGAAGCTCGATCCTCGCGGCGTGGTACGCAGGCTCGATGGGCCTCGTCAGCCGCAACTTCCCGCTGCGCATGATGCACGCCCTCGGCGCGGCGCTGGTCGACGGCGGGATCTGCGACTCGACCGCCACCGCGGGCTACGAGATGGTGCTCGGGACGCCCGTCGGCGCCGACCTCGAGCAGGCCGACGATTGCGACCTGCTGCTGCTCTGGGGCTGCGACATGGCGCGCACCGTGCAGCACCTGCAGCCCGCCGCGCAGCGGCTGTGCAAGCGCGGAGTCCCGGTCGTCGCGATCGACATCTACAAGACCGACACGATCCGCGCGCTCGAGCGCTGGGGCGGGTGCGGCCTCGTGATCCGGCCCGGAACGGACGCGGCCCTGGCGCTGGCGCTCGCGCGCCTCGCCTTCGAGCGCGGCTACGCCGATCTGCGGTTCCTGCGCGAGGAGTGCGTCGGGGCGCGGTCGTTCGAGGCGCACGTGC
>DATKBQ010000481.1:0-2538 GCA_035546375.1 Planctomycetota bacterium
ACCATCCGCCAGGGCGCGAACCGTGTCTTGAAGCGTCGCTAGCGTCTCGCCCGACGCGAGCCCCCCACTCCGACCTGGCCGCCGCGCTCTTGGTGGGCCGCCGCGGCCCAGCAAGAGCGCGGCGGAACGGGGGGTGCCGGGGGGAGCCCCCCGGCTGGGGGGTGCGGGGGGTGAAGCCCCCCGCTCTGGGCGTCGGCTCGATAAGCCACCGGACCGAACACGGAATCCGGCGGCCGTACTCTGCCGCCGGCTTTACTGCCTCCTAGGCTTTGCTCGCTTCCAAGCTTTGTTGGCTTCCAGGCTCTATTGCCTCCCAGGCTCTATTGGCTCCCTGGCCTTGCCAGCATCGACGCGTCCAATCCCAGCTCGATCGCCCGCCGCCCTTGCGCCGTCTCCGCCGCGCGCGGGCACAGCTCCAGCGCGCGCGCCGCCGCCGCCTGCGCCCCGCGCATCTCGCCGGACCGCGCCAGTGCCGCCGCGACGTACAGATGGACGTCCGCGCGCTCCGGTCGCAGCTCCGCCGCATCGAGCAGCGGTTCCAAGGCCGCGCGGGCGGCGCCGGCCCCGAGCGCGGCGACGCCCGAGCGCAGCGAGCCGAGGAAGCGGATCTCGCCGGCGAGCTCGCGCACCTCGGGATCGTCCGGCGCGCGCGCCAGCGCGGGGGCGAGCGCCTCTTCCGAGATCGCGCGGGCCTCCGCCGCGCTCGCTTGGCCGAGCCGGTGCAGGAGCTCGGCGCGCGCCTGCGCCACGCGCGCCTCGCGCAGCGCGCGCACGCCGTCGATCCGCTCCTTCTGGCCCTCGCCGATCGCTTTGCGCCAAGGAGCGGGCAGCGCGCTCTCCCGCGCGAGCGCGTGGTCGAGGTTCGCCGGCAGCCACGCGAGCACCCGGACGCCCTGCGGCTTGTCCCGGAAGGCGATCCACGGGTCGGCGTCGCTCAGCGGGCGCTGCGAGCGCGGCCAGCTCCCGAGGTCGCCGGCGTAGCGCGCCGCGAGGCCCGCCGCGTCCTCGAGCCCCAGCTCGGCGAGCGCGGCGCGCAGCGGATCCTCCGCCCCGGGTCCATCGCCGCCGGCGCCACCGGGCGCGGGGAAACGGCCCGGGTCCAGCTCCGGGATGGCGTCGCCGCCAACGAGGATCACCTGGGTTCCGAAGACCCAGAGGCTGCTCCAGGGGAAGGCCCGCGCGAAGGCGTCGACGACGGCGTCGAAGACCTCCGGCTCCAGGGCGTGCGGAGGCACCCACTGGCAGCACAGCCCGCCCGGCGCGAGCGCGCGGCGGGCGACCCCGTAGAACTCGCGCGGATAGAGGTACACGCCGAAGGGTGAGTCGGGCAGCAGCGGCTCCATGCTGAGGACGTCGTAGCGGCCGCGCGCGCGGCCCAGGGTGCTGCGGCCGTCCTCCAGGAAGACGCGCACGCGCTCGCCGGGCCCGCGCTCGAGGAGCCCGGGCAGGCCCTCCGCGAGCGCGCCTCCGTTCACCGCCTCGAACCACGGCGCCTGGTCGACCACCGCGCGCGAGAGCTCGAGCACGTCGATCTCCTCGGCCCCGGGATGCAGCGCCACCGCTCCGAGCGTCGTGCCGGTGCCGAGCGCGAGCACCGCCACGCGCCGCGGCGCGGGGTGCAGGAGCAGCGGCAGGTGGCCGAGCACGCGCATGTAGCGGTAGTCGCGGCCGGTGCCCGCCGCCCGGAACTGGTCGGTCAGGAGCGCGCGCTCTCCCAAGAGACCGTCGTCGACCACCGCGACGGTGAACTCGCCGTCCTCGGCGAGCGAGCGCAGCTCCAGCGCGGGGTCGGCGAGCCTCGGCGAATCGAGCGCCGGCGCTCGCGCAAGGCTCGCGAGGAACGCGGCGGCGAGCGCGACCACGGCCAGCGCCGGCCCCGCGCGCCGGAAGGTCCCCGACAGCGCCAGCGCCGCCGGCGCGGCGAGCGCCGCGAGCGCGGCCAGCGCGCCACCGAGCCCCAGCGACGGCACGAGCCCCCAGTGCACGATCGGGCCCGCGAGCAGCGCGCCCCAGGACTCGTGCAGCAGCAAGGATCCCAGGCGCTGGCCGCCCTCACCCGAGAGGGAGCGGTGCAAGACCGGCACGAGGCCGCCGAAGGGAGCCAGGGCGGGGCCGACCAAGACCAGCGCGGTCAGCGGATCCTGGAGCGCCGCCAGCGCCGGGCCAGCGCTTGCGAGGCCCGCGCGCACGCCGGCGAGCGCCGGCGCCGCGAACAGCGGCCAGAGCGAGCCCGCGAGGGCGAGCGCCAGGGCCTCGAGCGCGCCGCGCCCGTCGCGGTGCACCAGGGCCGGGATCAGCGCGGCGCCCAGCGCGAGCGCGAGCAGGCTCGCCGCGAGCACCGAGGTCAGCGCGCGCTGCAAGCTGCCGATCCAGAGGCAGCCAAGACGCAGCGCGATCCACTCCACTCCGACCACCCAAAGGGTGCACGTCCCGACCACCCAGGCCGCTTGCGCCAAGCGCAGCCCGTGCTTGCCGGGCGCGTGCGACGGCCGCGCGAGGTCCGCTGCGGCCGTCGTCTCTCGGCGCGCGAGCGGCAGC
>DATKBQ010000482.1:0-4088 GCA_035546375.1 Planctomycetota bacterium
CCTCGGGCTCGAGGGTGGTCGCGGCGTGGTTCGCCTGGACCAACAGGCCCAGGGCGATCAGGGCCAGCACGACGGCGAAGAGCGCCGTCGCCGGCGCGGCCGGGTCGACCGACTCGGCGCGGCGCGCGAAGGAGGCCAGGCGCTCGAAGATCGTGAGCTGGCGCTCGCGCGGGAGCGCGCCGACGGAGCCCGAGGGCTCGAGCGCAAGAGGGGAGGGGCCGGGGGGGCTCATGGTCGTTCCGGATCGCTCGCGCCGTCCTCCTCAGCGCACCTTCAAAAGGGCCAGGCTGGCCAGCGCGCACGCGCCGGCCAGGATCCAGAAGCGGGTGACGATCGTCGCCTCGTGCCAGGGCTCCTTGCGTCGGCGGAAGAGCCCGCCGTAGAGCTGCAGGCCGTGGTGCGCGGGCGCGCAGGTGAAGAGCCGCTTCCCGCCGGTGCGCCGGTACCAGAAGCGCTGCAGCGCGCTGCTCGAGAGCTCGAACACGAAGACGAAGGCGATCAGGGGCAGCACCAGCTCCTGCTTGGAGACCAGCGCCATCCAGGCCAGGAGCCCGCCCAGCGGCAGCGAGCCGGAGTCGCCCATGAAGACCTTGGCCGGGAACGCGTTGTACCAGAGGAAGCCCATGCACGAGCCCGACAGCGCCGCGCCCACCACGGCCATCTCGGAGGCGTCGCGCACGTGCGGCAGGTTGAGGTAGCCGGTCCAGTCGGGCCGCCCGGTGACGTAGCAGAAGACCGACAGCGCAAGGCCGCTGATCAGCATGCAGCCCGCCGCCAAGCCGTCGAGCCCGTCGGTGACGTTCGCCGCGTTCGCCGAGCCGACCACGACCACCCACTCGAAGGCGATGAAGAGCAAGACGCCCAGGATCCCCAGCGACGCGAGCGGCAGCGCGGCATCCTTGAGGAACGGCGGGTACAGCGAGAAGATCGTCGCGCGGCCGGTCAGCCAGGCGTAGAAGGCGAGCGCGGCGAGCACCGCCACGCACACGACGCTCAGCCCGACCATCTTGGCGCTCGTGCTCAGCCCCTTGCAGCCGCGGATCGTGAGCTTCTTGAAGTCGTCGACGAAGCCGACTGCGGCGAAGCCCGCGGTGAGCAGCACGGCGAGCACCACGTGCAAGCTGTCGAGGCGCGCCCAGAGCAAGACCGCGCTCAAGAGCGCCGCGACCAGGAAGCTTCCTCCCATGGTCGGCGTCGACTGCTTGCCCATGGCCTCGGCCATGCGCGCGAGGTCCGCGCTGTCGGTCTTCTTGACGTCCTCGCCGACGCGGTGGCGCTTCAGCCAGCGAATCGCCGGCGCGCCCCACCACAGGGCCAGCGCGAAGGCCGTCAGCCCCGCCGCCGCCGCGCGGAACGTGATGTAGCCGAACAGGTCGAGCCCGAGCAGCTTCTCGAACAGCGCCGGGAACACTAGCCGGCCCCCAGCCGCGCCGTCAGGCGCGGCGCGTGCATCGGTGCGCGCTGCGCGACCAGCCGCTCGACCACGCGCTCCAGACCCAGGCGGCGGCTCGCCTTGAAGAGCACCACGTCGCCGCCCGCGAGGTGCGGCGGGAGGCTCTCGATCGCCTCCTCGGCGCTGCCCAGGTGCACCACCCGCTCGGGCGCCATCCCCGCCTCGAGCGCTCCGGCCGCGGTGGCGCGCGTCAGCTCGCCCACCAGCAGCAGGAGGTCGATCCCGCGCTCGGCCGCCTCGCGCCCCAGGGCGTGGTGCAGCTCCGGCGCGCTCGGGCCGAGCTCGAGCATGTCGCCCAGGGCCAGGACCCGCCTCCCGCCCCCTGCGTGCAGCCCGGCGAGCACGCGCACCGCCGCGCGCGCCGACTCGGGGTTGGCGTTGTAGGTGTCGTCGAAGACCAGGAGATCGCCGATGTCGATCCGTTCCATCCGCCGCCGTCCCCCGCGCAGCCGGGTGACGGCCGGCAGGACCTCCTCGAGCGGGATCCCGAGGCCGTGGCAGGCGGCCAACGCGCAGAGCAGGTTCGAGACGTTGTGCAGGCCCAAGAGCGGCGAGGTGACCTCGTGGCCGCGCAGCGCGAAGGTCGTTCCGCCGGAGTGGAACCACGGCTGCGTGGCGTCGAACTCGCCGCCGCCCTCGATCGAGACCGTGATCAGGCGCGCGCGCGTCGAGCGCCGCAGGAGCGGCGCGTAGCGGGAGTCGAGGTTCAGGACCGCGAAGCCGCCCGCGGGCAGGCTCGCGAACAGCTCCGACTTCTCGCGCGCCACGCCGTCGAGCGAGCCCAGCCCCTCCAGGTGCGAGGCACCGACGTTGGTGATGATCCCGGCGGTCGGGCGCGCGACCTTGCACAGGGCGGCGATCTCCCCCGGCGCGTTCGTGCCCATCTCGACCACGAGCACCTCGGTGGAGCGCTCCGCCGAAAGCAGCGTGAGCGGCACGCCGACGTCGTTGTTGAACGAGCTCGGGCTGGCGACGGTGCGCAGGCGCGATTCGAGGAGCTGGCGCAGGATCTCCTTGGTGGTCGTCTTGCCGCACGAGCCGGTGACGCCGATCACCGGCGCGGCCAAGCGCGAGCGGTGCCACGCGGCGAGGTCCGCCAGGGCGAGCCGCGGCGAGCGGTGCAGAGCGACCGGCGCGTCGCCGGGCAGATCGCCGACGGGCAGATCGGGGACCGGCGCGGGGCCTCCGGGCTCGCCGCGCAGGAGCAATGCGCCGGCTCCGCCGCGGCAGGCCTGCGCGGCGAAGGCGTTGCCGTCGAAATTCGGCCCCGAGAGCGCCAGGAAGAGCTCGCGCGGCCTCAGGCTGCGCGTGTCCGTGCTCACGCCGGCGATCTCGCGCCCGAGCTCGCCGCGCACGAGCACCGCGCCGGTCGAGTCGAGCACGTCCCTGACGGAGAGCGCGCTCACGGGCGGCCTCCGATGAGCTTCGGGGGCTTCGGGGGCCTCGGCCGCAGCTCGGCGAGCGCCTGCGCCGCCACCAAGCGGTCGTCGAAAGCGAGCGCCTCGCCGGCGCAAACCTGCGTCGTCTCGTGCCCCTTGCCCGCGACCAGCACCACGTCGCCCGGCCGCGCCAGCTCCACCGCGCGGCGGATCGCCGCCCTGCGGTCGGGCTCGACCACGACCTCCGCGCCGGCGCGCGGGCCGCCGATCCCGGCCAGGATCTCCTCGACGATGGCCCGCGGGTCCTCGCCGCGCGGATTGTCGCTGGTGACCACGGCGATGTCGGCCAGCTCGCGGGCCGCCGCGCCCATCGGCGCGCGCTTGCCGCGGTCACGATCGCCCCCGCAGCCGAAGACGACGATCAGGCGGCCGCCGTGATCGCCGCGCCCCCTCGCCTCGTCGCCCAGCACCTCGCGCAGGGCGCCCAGCACCTGGCGCAGCGCGTCCTCGGTGTGCGCGTAGTCCACGAAGAGCGCGAAGCCGCGCCCGGCGCTCGCGACCGGCTCCAGCCGCCCGGGCGGCGGCGGGATCGAGGCGAGCCCCTCCGACGCGTCGGAGGGGCTCGCGCCCGAGAGGATCACGGCGGCGAGCGCCGCGAGGGCGTTCTCGACGTTGAACCGGCCCACCAGCGGAAGAAACACCCGAGTCCGTGGAATCCCCATCCCTTGGACGGTGAAGCGGGTGCCGCTGGATCCGGTCCGCGGCCGAGAGGCCCGGAGGTCGGCGCGCGACCTCGTTCCGTAGCGGACGACCTCGGCGCCGGCGGCGCGCGCGGCCGAGGCCATGCGCTCCGCGTGCGGGTCGTCCGCGTTGATCACGGCGAAGGCGCCCCGGCGCAGGCCGGCGAAGAGCCGTTCCTTGGCCGCCGCGTAGCGCTCCAGGTCGCCGTGGTAGTCGAGGTGGTCGCGGGTCAGGTTCGTGAAGACCGCGACCGAGACGTCCAGCCCGGCGAGGCGCTCCTGCTCCAGGGCGTGGGAGCTCGCCTCCAGCACGACCGAGTCGCCGCCGATTGTGCGGTGGCGCGCGAGCAGGCGCTGGATCTCGGGGGCATCCGGCGTGGTGTGCGTCGCGCGCAGGAGCACGCCGTCGGCCAAGCGGTGCCCGGCGGTGCCGAGCACGGCCGGACGCCGGCCGCACCGCGCGAGGAGCGATCCCGCGAGGTGCGCGGTGGTCGTCTTGCCGTTCGTGCCGGTGAC
>DATKBQ010000483.1:0-8301 GCA_035546375.1 Planctomycetota bacterium
CGACTATCACCGCTTCCGCCGGCTCGGACTCGACGCTCCGGCGGTCGATCGCGCCGCGCAGGGGGCGAGGGACTTCCCGGGTTTCGTGCGGCGGCTCTACGACGAGCTCGCCGCTCAGCGGAGAAAACCGCTCGCCGGCGACAAGACGCCAGGCTACGTCCGCCATCTGCCGCTGCTCGCCGCGCTCTTTCCCGAGGCGAGGATCGTCCACCTGATCCGCGACGGGCGCGACGTCGCACTGTCGGCGCTGGAATGGGCGACGCCGTCGAAGGGACCCGGCCGCCTTCCGCTGTGGTCCGAGGACCCGATCGCGGTGTGCGCCCTGTGGTGGCGCGAGCGCGTCGAGGCCGGCCGGCGCGAGGGCCGCTCGCTCGGGCCCGACCGGTATCTCGAGGTGCGCTACGAGGATCTGGTCGCGGAGCCTGAGCGTGAGCTCGCCCGCGTCACGTGCTTCCTCGGGCTCGACGCCGCGCCGGAGATGCTGGCGTTCAATCGCGGGAAGGTCCGGCTCGAGCCGGCGCTCTCGGCCAAGAAGGCGTGGCGGTCTCCCATGCCGGGTCTTCGCGACTGGCGCCGCCAGATGGATCCGGCGAGCGCCGAGCTGTTCGAGGTCCTCGCCGGCGAGACGCTGGAGGCCTCGGGCTATCCGACGCGGGGCGCGCTGCCCTGCTCGCGTGCGGTGCGGGCGCGCGCGCGCCGAGCGAGGCGAGAGCTCGGAGAGACGGTCGTTTCGTATGCGTGAGGAGGGAGATCGGCAGCGGTGGCGAGGGCTCCTGTGGTGCGCCGCCTGGGTGGCGGCGTTCGCGCTGGCCGGTGGCGGCGCCTGGGCGCAGCAGCGCGTCCCGGCCGACGAGATCCGCATCGGACATTGGATCGATGCACGCGGCGAGCTGGGAGCGGACGGCATCTTCCGCGCCGAGCGCGCCGAGCTCAAGCCGCCGGAGCGTCACGAGCTCCTGATCGGCACCGTCTCCTCCTACGACCGGCGTCGTGGGCGCTTCGAGCTGCTCGGCCAGCCGGTCACACTCTCGGGAGACACCGAGCTCGAGAACCTCGCCCCGGGCTCACTCGAGGGACGGCGCGTCGAGGTCGAGGGCGAGTACAGGGGTCCGGACGAGTTCGAGGCCGACGAGATCGAGCCCCGGGGGCCGGGGCGCGATCGCATCGGCGGCCGTGTCGACGAGCTGGAGTGGACGGCCGAGGGTGTGGTCGCTCGCGTGATGCGCTTCGCGGTGCTGCTGCCGCCTACGGTCGAGCAGGAAGATCCAGGGGAAGCCATCCCGCTCGCCTCGGCCCGGGTGGTGGCGGCGCGCGGGGGCGTCGACGAGGACGACCTCTTCGGTCGCGGCATCCTCCTGGCGGAGAACCTGAGGCTCGCCGGTCAGGTTCAGCTCGAGTCCGGCACCGAGCGCAACTACGACCTGGATCGCGGCGACGCCGAGGACAGGCGCGACCAGGAGGGCGCCGTGCGCATGCGGCTGTCGTGGAGGCGGTCGCTGGCCCTTCACGGTGTCGCGGAGGTGCGCGCCAGCGGGCGTTACCGCGACGACGAGGACGACGGCACCTCGACCACCGACCAGCTCCGCCTCGGGGAGACCTTCCTTTACTACCGCCATCCCCGCGCGGCCTTCGACCTGCAGCTCGGCCGGCAGGACTTCGACGACGAGCGCGAGTGGCTGTACGACCGCAACCTCGACGGAGTGCGCTTCGTCAAGAGCTTCTTCCCGTGGCAGCTCGAGCTGTCCGCCACCACCACGCTCTCGGACGGCTCCCGGCGCGACCGGGACGCCACCAACTGGATCGCCTACCTGGCGCGCGAGCGGGCGGAGCGCCACCTCGCGTTCTTCGTCGTCCATCGCGACATCGACGGCGCGCCCGGCGACCGGCCGACGCACCTCGGCTTCCGGCTGCTCGGCGAGAACGGCTGGCTCGACGCGGCCTGGCTCGCCGGCGAGGCGGCCGGGCGCGATCTCGGCGGATGGGGCCTGGATCTCGGCCGCACCTTCCCCAAGGCCTTCGGTCCGATCGCGCTCACCGTGGGGTACGCGGTCGGCAGCGGCGGCGACGAGGAGGTCGGCGGGACCGACCGCACCTTCCGTCAGACCGGGTTCCAGGACAACAACGGGAAGTTCGACGGGGTGACGTCGTTCCGCTACTACGGCGAGCTCGCCGACCCCGAGCTCTCCAACCTGCACGTCGCCACTCTCGGCCTGGGGGCCCGCGTGGCGCGCCGCGCCTCGCTCGATCTGGTCGCGCACGGCTACCGGCAGGACGAGGCGAGCGAGGTGTTCCTGAGCGAGATCGGGGAGGACCCCGAAGGGGAGGATCGCGACCTCGGTTGGGAGATCGACCTGGTCTATGGCGACCGGCGCTGGGAGATCTTCGATCTCGAGGCGGTGCTCGCCTACTTCGCGCCGGGCGACGCGTTCGGCGAGGACGACGACGCTCTCTTGGGCAAGGTCCAGGTGCGGTTCAGGTTCTGAGCGGCTCGGCTCCGCTCGGCTCGCGGGCGCAGGCGTCGACGATCCGCGCCGCCTGGCGCACCGCGCGCGCCGAGGGCGCCGGACAGGCCCGCGCGTAGCCGAGCTCCTCGAGCAGATCGCCGGCCACCGACTCGAAGCGCTCCACCGCCTCCGCGCTCATCTGCGTGCGCCAGTCGCGTAGCCCCGCGGTGGGCGGCAGCCAGGCCTTCTTGGCCGAGAGCCCTTCCTCGGCGCGCGTCCTGCCCTGGTGGAAGGTCATCATGGCGGGGTCGAAGGGGAGCTCCAGGAACGCGCACAGGCGTTCGCACTCCCGTCGCGGGTCGGCGATCAGGGCCTCGTAGCGGAGCTCGAGCCCGAGGCCCGCGGGCAGGCGGGCGAAGGCGTCGCGGCCGCAGCGCACCATTCCCGCCCACCACACCGCGGCGGTCGAGACCCGGTCCTCGCTCCAGGTCGGCAGGCGCCCCACGTTGCGCGCCGCGCGCGACCATTCGAGCAGCGACAGGCAGACGTCCCGCCCGTCGCGCACCAGGTGCGCGAAGCGGGCGCCGGGCCACAGCTGGTGGAGGAGGTCGATGTGCTTGACGTAGCCGGGCGTCTTGTCCCCGACCAGGGGCTTGCCCTGGGCCCTGCCGTAGAGGTCGAAGATCCGGGTGACCAGCTCGGAGTAGGTCGGCTCGTCCTCGATCGCGGCGGCCACCCGCCAGAGGTCGATGCGCAGGTTCTCGAACTTGGGGTGCCCGGCGAGCGCCGACAGCATCGCGGGGGTGACGCGTCCGTCGTCGTCGACGCCGATCGCGCGCCGATGGAAGCGCGGGATCCAGTGCGTCTCGGGCGTGACGGCGAGATCGCGGTGCGCGTTCGCGATGCGTTTCAAGAGCGTGGTGCCCGAGCGCGGGCAGCCGACGAAGAAGACGAAAGGATTCCCGCGCCGACCGCTCTCTCGCTTTCGAGCGCGCGCCACCGGCGAGGACGATGGCGCCGCGAGCTCCTCCCAGCTCGGCGGCTCGTCCATGCTCTGGCGCCACCACTCCTCGCACTCCGCGGCGATCCTGCGCACGGAGGGTGCGGCCCGGTGGGTTGCACGCTCGTACCCGAGCGCTTCCAGCGCACCGCCGGCGAGGGCCTCGAACAGCTCGACGTCTCGCGCGCTCATCTGCTCGCGCCAGTTGCGCAGCCCGGCGGTGGGCTCGATCCACGACGACTTCGCGGTGCGCCCCGCCCGGGTCTTCCCCTCGTGGTAGCGGGCCATGCGGTCGTCGTAGGGCAGCTCGAGCCAGCCCGCGAGGTCGCGCAGCATCGGCTCGGGGGCCGCGACCAGGTCCTCGTAGCGGACCTCGCGAAACCGGTCCGGCCCGAGCCGGGCGCCGTAGGCGCGCGCCGCCGCCACGTCCCGCCGCCACCACAGCGCGCAGGCGGCGACCGGCTCGCGCCGCGCCAGCTCGAGCTTCTTGGGTCCCTTCCCCCAGTCGAGCACCGAGAGCGCGATGTCCCGTCCGTCGCGAAAGAGATGGATCGTCCGCGCCCACGGGAAGAGCCCGTGCAGGTGCGGCAGGTGACGGCAGTACCCCGGGCTCTTCTCGCCGGCGAGCGGCTTGCCGTGGAGGCGCGCGAACGCGTCGTAGAGGCGCGAGACGAACTCGGCGTAGGTCGACGACGCCTGCCGCGCGGTCTCGACGTCGGATGGCGAGAGGCCGAGCTTCGCGAAGCGGCGATGGCCCACCGCCTGGCCCACCAGGTCGTCGGTCAGCGGTGGATCGACGCCGAGCGGAAGGCTCTCGATCGGGCGCGGGATGAAATGGGAGTCGTAGCCCACCGCGAGGTCCGGGTGCGCGTCGAGCATGCGCTGGAGCATGGTGGTCCCCGAGCGCAGGCAGCCCACGACGAAGAGATAGGGATTGCGGGGCGTGGCGCGAGAGTTGGTGTCGTTCACCTCGTCACCTCGTCTGGTGGTGGCGCCGTTCGCTCGGGTCGTGCGCTGGTCGAGGCCATCGGTTCGTCTGCGAGCCCGGCGAGGCCGACGCGCGCGAGGAGACGGTCGGGGATGCCTGGCCATAGCGGACGCAGCGCGTAGAGGCAGGCGAGCCGCAGGCGGGTGGCGTCGAGGTACGGCTCGAGGCGCGCCGCGGTCTCGCGCGGCGGCGCGTAGCCGTCGTAGAGCGCTCGCGCCGCGTCGCGCGCGGCGTCCTCGGTGGTGAGCCCCTGCAGCGCGCGCAGCTCGAAGTGGGCCAGCGCGTTGGCGACGTCGAGCGCGGGCTCGCCGAGCGAGAGGGTGTCGAAATCGAGGACTCCCACCACGCCGTCTCGGTCGAGGACGACCTGCTTGTCGTGGAAGTCGCGGTGAACCGGGACCAGCGGAGTCGCGCCCGCCTCGAGCCCGTGGATCACCGCCGGCAGGGCGCGCGCGAGCGGATCCGACGCCGCGGGGTCGAGAGCGTCGAGCTGCCGGACCCGGCGCTTCAGCTCCTCGACCACCCGCGCCGCATCGTGGCGACGCGCTTCGATTCCGGTTTGGTCGTGGAGGCTGCGCAGGGCGCGGCCTGCGGCGTGCGCCGCGGATCGCAGCGCTCCCCCATCCCGGACCAGCTGGTGGAGGCTCGATCCGGGCAGGGGCTCGAACGTGACGCGGCCATCCTCGGGCACCACCTCGACGATCCGCGGCACGCGGAATCCCAGGTCACGGTCGGCCAGGCGCAGCAGAGGGCCGGTGAGCCGGTCGACGCGCTCGGGCGGGACGACCTTGACGTAACGCTCCCGCTTCCCCTCGCCGGCCGCGAGCCGGACGACGCCGCGGCGCTCGGGGCGGTGAGCCAGCAGATTCGCCGCGGGATGCGCGACCAGGCGGTGAAGCGCGACCAGGGCTCGATCGGCTCCCCCGGGCTGCAGCAGAACGGCGCCCGAGCGGCAGGTCACGATCGCGAGCGGCACTCCGTCGCAGCGGCTGGCGGTCTCCGCTGCCACCGGCTCGAGCGCGCCGCCGTCGCGCATCCACTGGCCGGCGACCGCGCGCCCGCGGCCGTCCTGGAGCTCGAGCACGACGTGGTCCGGCGAGCGGGGCCATGCGCGGCGAAGTCGCAGCTCGGCTCCGCCGGCGCCCAGGTCGCGGGCGGTCGCCGGATCCAGGACCAGGGTCGAGAGCTCGGCGACCCAGCCGCCCTGGTCCGCGATCGCGGGCGCGCTCCGCGCCGTCGAGCGGACCAGGTGGCTCGGCGTGCTCACCGCGCTGCCTCCGCTTCGATGCGGTCGCCGGCCATCGCCTCCGCTTCGGCGAGGAGGGCCTGGTTGACCTCGGGCCATCGCGGCGAGCGCAGCCGGAAGGGCTCGACGGCGCGGCGCAGGAGGGCGGCGCCGGTCAGAAGCGCGAGCCGGTCGCGATCGACCGGGGCGCCGTGGGCCAGGTAGCCGTCGAGCAGCGCCTCGAACGCACCCCGAGCTCGGCTGCGATCGAGATCGCCCACCGCAACGGCGCCGAGGAGGCTGGCGCGAAACCAGGCGAGATCGACCGCGGGCTCGCCGCGGGCCGCGCGATCGAGATCGATCAGAGCCACCCCCTCGCTTCGCACCAGGACCTGATCCGGCGAGAAGTCGCCGTGGAGAGTGACGGGTCGCGGCGAAGCGGCGCCGCTCAGGAGACGCTCGAGGCGCGCGACCAGGCGGCCGGCGCGGCCCGCGAGCTCGGGCTGCACCGAGACCAGGTTCTCGGCCGTCGCCAGGAGCGAGCTCGCGATCGCGCGACCGTCGACCCTCCGCTCGAGCGCGCAGTCGAGCCGGTGCAGCCGGGCGAGCGCCGCTCCGGCGGCGTGGAACGCGCCGGCCGGATGGGGATCCTCGGCCAGCAGCTCGTCGAGCGGGCGACCGTCGAGCCATTCCAGGGCGCAGGCGCGATGCTGGCGCGAGCGTCCGAGAACGCGCGGAAGATGCAGTGCCGGGTCGCTGCGCAGGGCGTAAATCGCGGCGCTCCCTTCGGGCTCGGACCCGGCGTAGAACTTCACCAGCGCGACCGGGGCCTCGGTGCGATCGCCGCCGGTGTGAAGGCCTCCCACGAATCGCCGCTCGGGCTTGTAGCGCAGCGGCAGTACCCTCCCCCTCCACAGGTCGCGACGATCGGGCACCAACGAGCGAAGGAGGCGGCGCCGGTGCTTGTCGTCGGCCAGGTGCGCGAGCACGTTCAGCTCGTGATCGTGCGGGAAGGGATACACGGTGAGCCCGCGCGACGCCTCGATCCGAACCCCGGCGCCGAGCGCGGACGGCAACGCGGTCCGCTGGGTCGCCTTGTGCACCTTGTCCGGAGCGTCGAGACGCGACGCCCGCGCGTAGGCCAGCGTCTCGCCGCCGTCGGCCAGGCGCACCCGGTACCCGGCAAGACAGCTCGTCGTGGGCTTGTACCGCAGGTAGGTGGCCTCGACCACGGCCACCTCGGCCTCCGGGTACAGACGCGCGAGCAGCGCCGCCGCCGCCTCGGGATCGAGCAGGACCGCGAGCCCGGGGAGCGCGGGATCGCGCTCGACGACCCGGCGATCAGGCGCGGACAACACGCGGCGCTCCGGTTGCGGCGGGATCGAGCCCGCGCTGGAGATGGAAGGCGGCGGCGTAGCGCCCGCCGCTCTCGAGCAGCTCGGCGTGCGTTCCGCGCTCGACGATGCGACCGGCGTCGAGGAAGAGGATCTGGTCGGCCTCCTGCACCGTCGTGAGGTCGTGCGCGACCAGGAGGGTGATGCGGCCCGCGCGCAGCTCGCGCAGGGCCTCGCGGATCATCCGGCTGTTCTCCAGGTCGAGGCTCGAGGTGGCCTCGTCGAGCACCAGGATCGGCGCCGCCCGCACCACGGCGCGCGCGATCGCGATCCGCTGCCGCTGCCCTTCGGACAGGAGCTGGCCGCGCTCGCCGACCACGGTGTCGTAGCCCTCGGGAAGCGCGCAGATGAACTCGTGGGCGCGGGCGAGCCGCGCCGCTTCGATGATCTGCTCCTCGCCGGCCGCCGGCGCGCCGTAGGCGATGTTGTCGCGCACGCTGACCCGGAACAGCACGTTCTCCTGCGGCACCACGGCGATCGCGGGGCGCAGCGATTCGACGCGGTAGTCGCGCAGGTCGCGGCCGTCGATCGAGACCACGCCTTGATCGGGGTCCCACAGCCGCAGCAGCAGGTTCACCACCGTCGACTTGCCGGCGCCCGACGCGCCGGCGAGCGCCAGCATCCTGCCTTTCGAGATCTCGAACGAGAGGTCCGAGACGGCGCTGCGGCCCTCGTCGTAGGCGAAGCTCACGCCCTCGAAGCGCACGCTCTCGATCGGGCGCGGCACCGGGACGGCGTCGGGTCGGTTGCGGATGAGCGGTGTGGTGTCGAGCACCTCGACGATGCGTTCCGCCGAGGCGGCCGCCTTGGCGATCCGCCCCGAGTAGCGCGCCACGTCGCGCAGCGGCCGCAGCGCGCTCTTGAGGTACGAGAGGAACACGATCAGATCGCCCGGAGTCAGCGCGCCGCGCGTCACCAGGCGCGCGCCGAACCACAGGACGAGCGCGGTGGAGATCGCGATCAGGACATCGGAGATGCTCATGAGCTTCGCCGACAGCCGCTTCGCCTTGACGCCTTCTCCGAGATCCGCGCTGTTGCGGGCGGCGAAGGTGCCGTGGTGCATGTCCTCGAGGGACATCGACTGCACCACCTTGATCGAGCCGATCACCTCCGCCGCGGTGGCGCTCACCTCACCGCCGCGCTGGCGCTGCTGGCGCGCCACCCGGCGGATCCGGCCGCCCAGGCGGCGGGTGGTGAGGAGGAGGAGCGGCATCACCGCGAGCGCGGTGAGCGCGAGGCGCCAGTCCATC